>NZ_AZSV01000009.1:0-81637 GCF_000582595.1 Pseudomonas sp. BAY1663 | reverse complement strand
GCTGTCTTATCCGTCCAAACGCCACAACGGATCGGACTCCATCAATAGCGCGATCCAATCGGCGAATGCGCGGACTTTGGCCGATATATGCCTGGTCGACGGATAAACGATCGAAATAGGCATGCTTGCCATATGCCAGTCGCCAAAAATCTCGACAAGATCACCAGCCTGGAGTTGATGCTCGATTTCGGCCCTGGGCAAGTATGCAATGCCAAGACCTGCCACGCAGCGGCGGTAACTGCGCTGCCATTGTTGAAATACATATAGGGAGTCTGGTCGAGTGTGAAGCTTTCATTCCCACGCGTTAAGGTTGGAATGAAGCGCCTACCCGTTCCGGGGAACTTGAATCCCAGATGCCGATGCTGCGTCAGGTCGCCAGGATGATTGAGCAGAGGTGCCGTTGCCAGGTATGAGGGAGATGCGCAGAAGCAAAATCGCATCTGCCCAATAGCTCTGGATACCAGATCAAGATCGACCAACGTCCCGCCCCTGATCGCACAGTCGATGCCTTCTTCCGCTAATCCGACGACGCGTTCACTGCAACCGATATCAAGCCGGATTTCCGGAAACTTCGCCGCGAAATCGGGCAACGCGGGAATAACCAGAAAGATGCCGACCGGCGAAGGCATTTCGACCGCAACCCGCCCCCTGACAAGGTTATGGCTTTGCGAGACCGACGCCTCCAGCTCGTCTACCTCGTCAATCACATTCCGCGCGCGCATAGTACGCAGCGCCTTCGGTCGTAGGCGAAACCTTGCGGGTACTGCGGTGCAGCAGTTTGATCCCCAAAAGCTTCTCCAACGACTGGACCTGGCCTGAAACCGTCGTGGTGGCCAAGCCCAGCGATTCCGCAGCCTTGTTGAAGCTGCCTACCTCGACGATGCGACAAAAAGCGCGCATAGCCTCCAAGCGATCGAGCGCCATGATTATCCGAAAACTCGTAAAGAAAAAACTATTCCAAATACTTTATCCGGAAAATATGCCCTATTAAAGTCGCCCTGCCCCCTCCCAGAGGACAATGTCCATGACCAAACGAGCCAATGGCTTCACTGCAGCACTATGTGCTATCGCGGCATTCGCCTGCGCCACCCCTCATTGGCGGATCAATCTCTAGATGAGGTCATCCCCAACTTCGAGGAGACCATCCCTAATCTCCCCGGAAAATCCCTGATAGCAGTAGAGGTCGTATACCCCCCAGGCAGTGCCTCGTTTCGCACGTTCACGCCAAGTCGGCCTATATCTATGCCTATGTGGTGGCCGGCTCTATCGAATCGAAGGTCAACGACGGCAAGCCACGCATTTACAACACGGGGCAGAGTTGGTCGGAGCCGCCGGGTGCGAGCCATTCCATCAGCCGCAATGCGAGCAAAACAGAACCGGCAAAGTTATTGGCCGTGTTCGTCGTCGACACCGAAGACAAAGAACTGACCACGCCGACGAAGTGACTCACAGGATCGAACAAGGAACCGAAAATGACACAACGAATCGACTACAACCAAGTTGCACCGGGCGGTGCGAAGGCCCTCGCCGGGGTATATGGCTACGTTCTCCAAAGCGGTTTGCCGGGCGAGTTGGTGGAACTGATGTACCTGCGCATATCGCAAATCAATAACTGCGCCTATTGCCTCGACATGCACACACGAGATTTGCTGAACAAGGGCGTGAAAGTCGAGAAGATCGCGCTGGTCCAGGCCTGGAGCGAAGCCGGAGAGCTGTTCACTACGCAGGAACGCGCAGCGCTCGCCTGGGCGGAGACGGTGACACGCGTTTCTGCCACGGGCGTTCCCGACGCGGACTACCAGGCAGCGAGGGCAGCGTTCAGCGAGAAAGAATTGGTGGACCTGACGATCGCGGTTAGCTTGATGAATGCCTATAACCGCATGGCGATCAGTTTCCGCAACACGCCGGCGGCTGCCATTGCCTGAACCGGGAGATCACGACCGCTTGGCCAATAGCAGCTTCTGGGCGGATAGCGACGGTTCGGCCGCAACCGTCGCGGCCATCATACCGCACGCCCCGAATTCCACTGGGTCGGGCAGTTCAGTGCCGAGCAGTGGCATCCCTCACTCCAGCGCCGAGGCATATTGCTTGCGATACTCCGCCGGCGTTACTCCCACGACGCGCATGAATGCCCGTCGCAAGGTATCGACGCTGGAAAAGCCGCACGCCCCTGCCACCTGCTTGGGTGCGAGGTTTCCCTCTTCGAGCAAGAGCCTCGCCGCCGAGACTCGCGCCGCTTCTACCCAGCTTGCAGGCGTTACGCCCACCTCGTCGCGAAAGAGTCGCGACAGGTGACGCGGGCTGACACCGATCCGCGCCGCCAGGCTCTGTACATCGTGCGATTGCGCTGGATGCGCCGCGACCCAGCGCTGCAGTTCCTGCAATGCTGAGCGATTCGCTGCCGCGGGGGCTTCACGTCGGCTGAACTGCGCCTGGCCGCCGGGGCGCTTGAAGTACATCACCAGTTGGCTGGCGACCTTGAGAGCGATGTCACGGCCAAGATCTTCCTCGACGAGCGCCAGCGCCAGGTCCATCCCCGCGGTGACACCCGCCGCCGTGTGCAGCTTGCCGTCGCGTACATGGATTGCATCGGCGTCCACCTTCACCTCGGGATAGCGTGCCGCCAGTGCGTCGGCTACAGCCCAGTGGGTCGTGATGCGATGGCCATCGAGCAGGCCGGCCTCCGCTAGAAGGAATGCGCCGCTGCAGACCGAGCCGAAGCGCCGAGCCAGGGGGGCCGTTCGACGGATCCAATCGAGCACCAGCGGTTCGATTGTAGCGTCGCCCGCGTGCGGCGCACCGGCAACCAGCAACGTGTGGAACCTGGGCAAGCGCGCTGCTTTCGGATCGTCCTCGATCGCGATGTCCGGCAACAGCCTCGCGCCTGATGACGCCCGCACTGGACCGCGTCGCAGCGCTACCACATGCAAGTGATAGATCTCGGCGCCGGCTTGCACGTTGGCCTCGGCGAAGACATCGAGCGGGCCCGATATGTCCAGCAACTGGACCCCTTCGATGCCCAGGAGACCGATATTTCGTGATGTAGGCATGGCGGACGTCCGGAATGTTCGCAAATGGCTCATTTCGTCGTTTAACGATGATTGAGGACATTCTGCTGCACCCATAAACTCGAGGCAACCCCTCCACCGAACAGGAGTCGACCATGCACTTCACTCTTGGCGACATCGCCATTCCCGATAGCAAGCTGGCCCGTGAAATCACCGAACTGGTACGCGATACCGAATCACCGTTGCTGTTCCACCATTCCAGTCGCGTCTATTACTGGGCCTCGCTGGCGGGTCGGCAACGCGGGCTGCGCTACGACCCGGAACTGCTCTATGCCGGCGCCATGTTCCACGACATGGGGTTGACCCATGCGCATAGCAGCCATGACAAGCGTTTCGAAGTCGATGGCGCCAATGCGGCTGCCGATTTCCTGCGCAGCCGCGGCATAGGCGAGCGCGAGGTCGAGAAGGTCTGGACCGCCATCGCCCTGCATACGACCCCCGGCATCCCCGAGTTCATGGCATCTGAGATCGCCTTGCTGACGGCAGGAGTGGAAATGGACGTGCTCGGCATTCGTTACGACAGCTTCGTCGATATCGACCGTGAAGCCGTAGTGCGCGTACATCCACGTACCGAGCATTTCAAGGAGGACATTATCCAGGCCTTCTACGACGGCATCAGGCACAAGCCCGAAACCACGTTCGGCAACGTGAAGGCCGATGTGATTCACGACAAGGAACCGCATTTCCACCGAGGCAACTTCTGCAGCGTGATCCGCGCGTCGGCCTGGAAGGGCTGAAAAGGCAACGCAGGCTTGGGTATCGATATCTGGCGTTGACCGATCTCAGCCGTCACCTCGGAACAGGCGGAGAGGGTTAGTGCCCACCCAGAAACAACGAAGCCCCTGATCTCTGCTTTGAAATCAGGGGCTTCGTGTTTCATGTAATGGCGGAGAGATAGGGATTTGAACCCTAGGTACCCGCGAAGGTACAACGGATTTCGAATCCGTCCCGTTCGGCCACTCCGGCATCTCTCCAGCGGCGCGCATGATAGCAGTTCAGCGGGCTTTGTCGAACCCCAACCGCATACATTTTTTCAGCTTTTCAGCATGTTGCAGCCACCGGTCATTCAGGCGGTCAGGCGGGTCAGAGCCTCGCGGTATTTGTCGGCGGTCTTCTGCGCGACGTCAGCGGGCACCGCGGGCGCGGGTGGCTGCTTGTTCCAGCCAGTGGACTCCAGCCAGTCACGGACGAACTGCTTGTCGAAGCTCGGCGGGTTCTTGCCCTCTTCGTAGCTGTCGGCCGGCCAGAAGCGGCTCGAATCGGGCGTCAGCACCTCGTCCATCAAGGTCAGGGTGCCGTCTTCGTCGAGGCCGAACTCGAACTTGGTGTCGGCGATGATGATGCCGCGGGTGGCGGCGTATTCGACCGCCGCGCTGTACAGCGCGATGGAAACGTCGCGCACCTTGGCCGCCAATTCCTTGCCGACGATGGCTTCGCACTGCTCGAAGGAGATGTTCTCGTCGTGATCGCCGACGGCCGCCTTGGTCGACGGGGTGAAGATCGGTTGCGGCAGCTTGGCCGCCTCCTTCAACCCGGCCGGCAGCTGGATGCCGCAAACGGTGCCGCTCTTCTGGTATTCCTTCCAGCCCGAACCGGCGATGTAACCGCGCACGATGGCCTCCACCGCGACCGGCTTGAGGCGCTTGGCCACCACCGCTCGTCCTTCGACCAGCGGCAGTTCGGCAGCCGGCACCACGTCCTCGACCCTGTCACCGGTGAAATGGTTGGGCACCAGGTCCTTGAGCTTGTCGAACCAGAAGTTGGAGATGGCGGTGAGGATCTTGCCCTTCTCCGGAATCGGCTCGGCGAGGATCACGTCGAACGCCGAAAGGCGATCGGTGGCGACCATGAGCATGCGTTTTTCGTCGATCTCGTAGAGGTCGCGAACCTTGCCCGAGTAGATTTTCTTCAGGCTGAGGGCGGTGGGAGTGGTCATGGGGCAATTTCCGCAGTTAGCAGGTCATCAGAAACGAAACAGGCGAAACCCGGGGTTTCGCCTATTGGATCGGAGCATGGGCTGCGGTTCACTCAGCCCAGATTGTCCTTGATCAGGTTGAGCACGCGGCGGGAGACATCGGCCGGCGCGACGCTATCGATGCTCTTGTCCAGGGTCACCTGGATGCTGTCGGCGGCGCGTGTCAGGCGAAGCTGATAGCGCTCGGCGCGCGCCTCGATCTCGTCCTTGTCCGGTGCACCGCCGAACAGCCGGGCGAAGAAGCCGGGCTTGTCGTCCGCATTCACGGCGCCCTCGGCCAGGTTGACGTAATACACGCCCAGGCTGCGATCCAGGTCGTCGACCCGTACATCGCTGGCCTGCAGGGCACGGCCGATGCTGGACCAGGCACGATCGAAATCGCTATCGAGCTGCAACACCGGGTTGCCGTTGCCGTCTTCGATCAGGCTGACCCGGCTCGGCGCATCGAAATCACGCTCGGCCAACAGCGATACGGAACCGCCCGCCTGGGCACTGCGGTTCAGGCTGGCCTGCAACTCGTCGAGCAGCACGCGATCGAGTTCCTTGTTGCTGGAGGTTTCCGGCCAGGCCACGTCTGTGGTGCTGCCGGCAGGACGCTTGACGCTGACCAGGAAGATCTCGCTGGTGTTGCGCTGCACGCCCGGCTCGACGCGTACGCGCACGCGGGTTTCACCGTCCTGGATGCCCAGGTTGCGCACCAGGGCCTGGTCGAGTTGATCGCTGCGCTGCCAGGCGGTGCTGAATTCGCCGGTCTGCGGACGCTCTTCGGCAAGACTGAAACCATTGTCGGTGAAGAATTGCCGCGCCGCATTCCATACCTGCGAAGGCGTATGCTGCGCAACCAGCCAGCGGGAATCGCCAGAGGTCTGGATGCTGAAATCGCTGACATCGGCCGCGACCTGCAAACGCTGGGGGCGCGGCACTTCGTACTCGCCGCTGACGGTGCTGTCGGCGACCTGCTGCGGAATCGGCAGCAGCGGGTCGAGCGGACGGGTCTCGCCCTCGACCGCCACCTGCATCGGCGCGACCTGGCGCGCCGAGAGATAGTCGCTTCCGCGATCACGGAAGTATCCGTCTTCGCCCCATAGCCAGCCGCAACCGCTGGTGGCAGAGATGATCAGAGCAAGGGTCGAGAGTCCGGCCAGTCGCTTCATGCGTATTCCTTTGTTATTAAGCCAGTACACCGGTTTGGCGCATTGCCTGGCGTAGCGGTTCCTGGAAGCTCTGGCTCAACCAGGTCAGCGGCAAGCGGATGCCGTTGCCCATCAGGCCCATCTCGTGCAGCGCCCACTTGACCGGAATAGGATTGGCTTCGAGGAACAGGGCGCGGTGCAGTGGCATCAGGCGCTCGTTGATGGCGCGCGCCGTCTCGGCGTCCCCGGCCATCGCGGCCTTGCAGAGGTCGCTCATCGCGCGCGGCGCGACGTTGGCGGTCACCGAGATATTGCCCTTGCCGCCCATCAGCATCAGCTCGACGGCGGTCGGATCGTCACCGGAATAGACGAGGAAATCCTTGCTGACGCGATCCAGCACTTCCTGGCCGCGCTTGAGGTCGCCGGTGGCTTCCTTGATGCCGATGATGTTCGGCACCTTCGACAGCCGCTCGACCGTATCCGGCAGCATGTCGCATACGGTGCGCCCGGGCACGTTGTAGAGGATCTGCGGGATCGCCACGGCTTCGGCGATGTGCTTGAAGTGCAGGTACAGGCCTTCCTGGGTCGGCTTGTTGTAGTACGGCGTCACCAGCAGGCAGGCATCGGCGCCGGCGGACTTGGCGTTCTCGGTCAGCTCGACGGCCTCGCTGGTGGAGTTGGCGCCGGTACCGGCGATCACCGGGATGCGACCGTTGACCTGGTCGACGACCCGCCGGATCACCTCGATGTGTTCGGCGACACTCAGCGTGGCCGACTCACCCGTGGTCCCGACAGCAACGATTGCATGGGTGCCTTCCTGCAAATGGAAATCCACCAGTTTGCTCAGGCTGTCCCAGTCCAGGCCGCCCTGCGCATCCATGGGCGTGACCAGCGCCACTATACTGCCCGCAATCATGCAAACCACTCCTGCCGGAATAATTAAAAGAGCCGTAATGGTACAAGGCTCCCAAGCGCTTTGCGAGTGGCCAGCAAACACGGCGCGCAACGCCGGCCGCCATGCCCGGACACGCAACGGAGCGGTGCCGCTCATTTGCCGATACACATTCCCTCGTGGCGTGCTTTTCGCTACCCTTAGCCGTTTTCGGCTTGGCTGGCCGACCGATTCACCACCGCCAGGAATGCTGCATGTCCACCCCGCCCGTACCCCGCGAACAATTTCTCGTCATCAGCGCCCTTGGCGCCAATCCCATGGAGCTGACCAACGTGCTCTGCCGGGCCGCCAACGAGAACCGCTGCGCCGTAGTCAGCACCCGGCTGACGCGCCATGGCGAGTGCAGTGCGCTGGTCCTGGAAGTCGCCGGCAGCTGGGATGCGCTGGCCCGCATGGAAACCGCGCTGCCCGGGCTGGCCAAGAAGCACGCCTTCACCGCCAACGTGGTGCGTAGCGAGGCGCTGGAAAGCCGCCCGCAGGCGCTGCCCTACGTAGCCTACGTCAGCGCGGCGTACCGCCCGGATATCCTCAACGAACTGTGCCAGTTCTTCATCGACCACCGCGTCGAACTGGAAAGCCTGACCTGTGACACCTACCAGGCGCCCCAGACCGGCGGCACCATGCTCAATGCCACCCTGACGGTCACCCTCCCCGCCGGCACCCAGATCAGCTGGCTGCGCGACCAGTTCCTCGATTTCGCCGACGCACTGAACCTCGACGCCCTGATCGAGCCCTGGCGTCCGCAGAATCCGTAAGAGCAAGCACAGCAAGGAGCCATCATGCCGTCGAACTCGACCAACCCGTCCCGCCCTTCCAGGCCCAGGCCACCAGCGGCCAGCAGGTCAGCCCCGAGTCGCTCGCCGGCAAGCAGGTGGTGCTGTACTTCTACCCGAAGGACAACACCCCGGGCTGCACCACCGAGGGCCAGGGTTTTCGCGACCAGCACCAGACCTTTCTCGCGGCCAACACCCTGGTCTTCGGCGTGTCGCGCGACAGCCTCAAGACCCACGAGAATTTCCGCGCCAAACAAGGCTTCCCGTTCGAGCTGATCAGCGACAAGGACGAGCAGCTCTGCCAGCTGTTCGACGTGATCAAGCTGAAGAAGCTCTACGGCAAGGAATACCTGGGGGTCGACCGCAGCACCTTCCTCATCGACCGCAACGGCGTGCTGCGCCAGCAGTGGCGCGGCGTCAAGGTGCCCGGCCATGTCGAAGCGGTGCTACAGGCCGCGCAGGCATTGAACCAGGGCTGAAACGACAAGGGCCGGCATCAGCCGTAATGCTGTTCAGATAAGCATGGAGAGTACTTTGTAGGAGCGGGCCATGCGCGCGAATCGCGGGCATGGCCCGCTCCTGCAGATCCAACATCCAGCTTGAGTCGTCAAGTGAACAGTATTACGGCATCAGCCGACCCTTTCCTTTCTACAGGCTCACTCCGGCAGCACCGGCGGCGCATTGCGCGGCCAGGCATAAAGCACGGCCTTGAACAGAGTCGCCAGCGGGATCGCGAAGAACACCCCCAGAAGCCCCAGAGCCCGCCGAACAGCAGCACCGCGCAGATGATCGCCACCGGATGCAGGTTCACCGCCTCGGAGAACAGCAGCGGCACCAGCACGTTGCCATCGAGCGCCTGGATGATCGTGTAGGCGACCATCAGATAGACGAACTGGTCGCCCACCCCCCACTGGAACAAGGCGATCAGCGCGATGGGAATGGTCACCACGGTGGCGCCGATGTAGGGCACCACCACCGATACGCCGACCAGCATGGCCATCAGCGCGGCGTAATTCAGCCCCAGCGCCGCGAACACCACGTAGGACACGACGGCGCAAATGAGTATCTCGATGGCCTTACCGCGAATGTAGTTGGCAATCTGCAGGTTCATTTCCTGGGAGACCTGGGTGATCAGGCCGCGCTCGCGGGGCAGGTAGCCCTTGATCCAGTCACCGATCTGCTGGCGGTCCTTGAGGAAGAAGAACACCAGGATCGGCACCAGCACCAGATAGATCATCAACCCGATCAACAGCGGCAGGCTGGACAGCGACGACGTCAGCATGACCTGGCCATAGCGGCCGATCTCCCCGCGCATGAAGTCGATCCCGCGCAGCACCTGGTCCTCGTTGACCAGCTGCGGATAGCGCTCCGGCAACAGCAGCAACAGGGACTGCCACTCCACCAGCATGCGCGGCAGTTCGTTGAACAGCGTCAGCACCTGCTGCCAGAGCAGCGGCACGATGAACAGGATGCACACCACCAGCACCCCGATGAACATCAGGAAAACCAGCCAGACCGCCAACAGATGCGGCACCCGCAGACGCTCGAGCACCCCCACCAGCCCCTGCATGAGAAACGCCAGCACCAGACCGGCCAGCACCGGCGCCAGCATGTTGCCGAGCGTCAGGACCGCGGCGAATGCCAGGAACAACAGGACCGCGAGCACGACCGCCTCTTCATCGGAGAAATAGCGATGCACCCAACCGCGCAGGACCTTGAGCATGAAACCCCTCGAAACGAATCAGGCTTTGCGTAGCCAGTAACGATAAATGCCGTCCTCGACCTCTTCATGCAGCAACGCATGGCCGGCCAATTTGGCGAAGCTGCGAAAATCGCGTTGCGAGCCCGGATCACTGGCCGTGACCTTGAGCACCGCACCGCTGGCCAGGCGATTGAGCTCCAACTTGGCCTTGAGCAGGGGCATCGGGCAATCGAGCCCGACAGCATCCAGCTCGGCATCGCATTCGATATTGCCGGGGCGCGCGTCAGTCATGGTCGTCTCCGCAGAAAAGTCACGCAGGATACCTAGCACAGCGGGCCTCTGGCCAGCCGGTCAAGGTCAAGGCTACAGTAGCGTCCTCACGTTCATGAGCTTGTCTGGATGAAATTCCTGCGCCCTACCCTGCTGACGCTCGCCTGCCTGATCGCCCAACCTGCACTGCCCGACGACCTGCCGTCGCTGGGCGATTCGAGCTCCGGCATCGTCTCACCGGAACAGGAGCACCAGCTCGGGCGGGCCTGGCTGAGCCTGTTGCGCGGACAGGTGCAACAGCTTTCCGATCCGCTGCTCAAGGATTATGTCGAGAGCAGCGTGTATCGTCTCGCCGAGACCAGCCAGCTGCAGGACCGCCGCCTCGAGTTCGTGCTGCTCGACAGCCCGCAGCTCAATGCCTTCGCCGCGCCAGGCGGGATCATCGGGGTCAACGGAGGCCTGTTCATCCATGCCCAGACCGAAGCCGAATACGCCTCGGTACTGGCCCACGAACTGGCGCACCTCTCGCAGCGCCATTTCGCCCGCGGGCTCGAAGCCCAGCAGCGCATGCAGATTCCGATGATGGCGGCCATGCTCGCCGGTGTCGTCGCAGCGGCAGCCGGGGCCGGCGATGCCGGCATCGCCGCGATCGTCTCCAGCCAGGCCGCCGCCATCCAGGCTCAGCGGCGCTTTTCGCGGCAGAACGAACAGGAAGCCGATCGCATCGGCATCGTCAACCTGGAAAAAGCCGGCTACGACCCGCGCGCGATGCCTTCCATGTTCGGGCGTCTGTTGCGCCAGTACCGCTACGACCAGAAGCCGCCGGAATTCCTCCTCACCCACCCGGTAAGCGAGTCGCGCATCGCCGATACCACCAACCGCGCCGAACAGTACCCCGCGGGCGGCGCCCAGGACAGCCTGCGCTACCAGCTGATACGGGCGCGTACGCAGTTGAAATTCGAAAGTACGCCCGGCGTCGGCGCCAAGCGCTTCCGCGCCATGCTCAACGAGAACCCCGGGCTCGATGCCGCCCGCTACGGCCTGGCGCTGGC
The DNA here is from genome assembly GCF_000582595.1 of Pseudomonas sp. BAY1663. Taxonomy (NCBI): domain Bacteria; kingdom Pseudomonadati; phylum Pseudomonadota; class Gammaproteobacteria; order Pseudomonadales; family Pseudomonadaceae; genus Pseudomonas; species Pseudomonas sp. BAY1663. The sequence goes on along the minus strand of NZ_AZSV01000009.1, from coordinate 70,712 downwards.
CCAGATCAAGGGCGGCCAGCTCGAGGAGGCGCGCAGCAGCCTGGAGCCGCTGCTCGCCAAGGAGCCGGACGACCTGATCTACAACCTGGCGCAGATCGAACTGGACATAACCTCCAATCGCCTGCAGCAGGCGGATGCCCGCCTGCAGCGGATGCTGCAACTCTATCCGGGCAACTACCCGGTGCGGCAGATGCAGATCGACCTGTCGATGAAACAGGGCCAGACACAGCAGGCCGAACGCGAACTCGACCGTCTGATCGAGCAGCGGAGCAAGGACCCGGACATCTGGTATCAGGTGGCCGAGGTACGCGGACTCAGCGGCAACATCGTCGGCCTGCACCAGGCGCGCGCGGAGTATTTCGCATTGGTGGGCGATTACGACCAGGCAATCGAACAGCTTGGCCTCGCCAAGCGTCGTGCCAGCAATTTCCAGCTCGCATCCCGCATCGATGCCCGCCAGAAACAACTGACCGACGAAAAACGCATGGTCGATGAAATGCTGCGCTGAGGTCGAAATCGCTCATACGCTTGCAGCCAAACGAAAAAGGGCGGGATAGACCCGCCCCGCTTTTCTAGCGCCCCGGTCAGGCGTTGCCGGCCTGCTTGAGCCGCGCCGCATGGGTGAAGTCGAGCATGCGCTTGAGCGGCTTGACCGCACGCGGTATGAGCGCCGGATCGACGAAGATCTCGTTGCTGCCGGTGCGCAGGCATTCCAGGGTACGCTCCAGCGTATTCATCGCCATCCACGGGCAATGCGCGCAGCTACGACAGGTCGCCCCCTGGCCGGCGGTCGGCGCTTCGACGAAGGTCTTCTCCGGGCAGAGCTGCTGCATCTTGTAGAAGATGCCACGATCGGTCGCGACGATGAACGTCTGGTGCGGCAGCGTTTGCGCGGCCTTGATCAACTGGCTGGTGGAGCCCACCGCATCGGCCAGTTCGATGACCGCCTCGGGGGATTCCGGGTGCACCAGGATCGCCGCGTCCGGATACAGGGCCTTCATGTCGGCCAGTTGCTTGGCCTTGAATTCCTCGTGGACGATGCAGGCGCCATCCCAGAGCAGCATGTCGGCCCCGGTTTCGCGCTGCACATAGGTGCCCAGATGCTTGTCCGGCGCCCAGATGATCTTCTCGCCGTTATCCATCAGGCTTTCCACGATCTCCAGCGCACAACTGGAGGTCACCACCCAGTCCGCGCGTGCCTTGACCGCCGCCGAGGTATTGGCATAGACCACCACGGTACGCTCCGGGTACTGGTCGCAGAAGGCGGAGAACTCCTCCACCGGGCAGCCCAGGTCGAGCGAGCAGGTCGCCTCGAGCGTCGGCATCAGGATGCGCTTTTCCGGATTGAGGATCTTCGCCGTCTCGCCCATGAATTTGACACCGGCGACCACTACAGTCTGCGCCGCATGCTCGTTGCCGAAACGCGCCATCTCGAGCGAGTCCGAGACACAACCGCCGGTTTCCTCGGCCAGCGCCTGGATCACCGGATCGGTGTAGTAATGCGCCACCAGCACAGCATTCTGCCGCTTCAGTTCGGCAGCGATGTCGTGGCGCAATTGCGCTTCCTGCTCGGGCGTCAACGGCCTGGGTTGCTTGGCCGCCAGGTGAGCCTGCACAAGAATGCGTTCGGGTATCTGCGTCATGGTCGCGGGTCCTGCCAGCACGTGTTTGCATGATGCGCCGAGTATAACCCGGTCAATCGGGTCGCTCGGACGAGGCGAGGAACAGGGAGATGCAGGGATGCAGGCTCGCTGCCCGGCCGTTACAAGGGGGCACGAATACTAGCCGAAGCGTCTGCAAAAGGGAAAGCGGGGGTAGAAGAGGCGAGGCAGCGTTTTTTGGCCTCAAAAAACCGCCGGCATCAGCCGGCGGTTCGTTTGGGTCAGTCGCCCTTGAGCATGTGACCACGTTCTTCCAGATTGATGTGCCACTCCATCGCTTCGCGCAGCAGGTGCGGAGTCTGACCGCCCTTCTCGCAGGCGGCGTCGAAATAGCGGTTCAGCGCGTCGCGGTAGGACGGGTGCACGCAGTTGTCGATGATGACGCGTGCGCGCTCACGCGGAGCCAGGCCACGCAGGTCGGCCAGACCCTGCTCGGTAACCAGGATCTCCACGTCATGCTCGGTATGGTCGACATGGGCGACCATCGGCACGACGCTGGAAATGTTGCCGCCCTTGGCGATCGACTTGGTCACGAAGATGGCCAGGTGCGCGTTGCGTGCGAAATCGCCCGAACCACCAATGCCATTCATCATCTTGGTGCCGCCCACGTGGGTGGAGTTGACGTTGCCGTAGATGTCGAACTCCAGCGCGGTGTTGATGCCGATGATGCCGAGACGGCGCACCAGTTCCGGATGGTTGGAGATCTCCTGCGGACGCAGCACCAGCTTGTCCTTGTACTTCTCCAGGTTGCCGAACACGCGATCGTTGCAACGCTCGGACAGGGTGATGGAGCAACCGGAGGCAAACTTCATTTTGCCGGCGTCGATCAGTTCGAAGGTGCAGTCCTGCAGCACTTCGGAGTACATCACCAGATCTTCGAACGGCGAATCGATCAGGCCGCACATCACGGCGTTGGCGATATTGCCGATACCGACCTGCATCGGGCCGAGGTTCTTGGCCATGCGACCGGCCGCCACTTCGTTCTTGAAGAACTCGACCAGGTGATTGGCGATGGCCTGGGTCTCTTCATCCGGCGGGGTGACGGTGGAATAGGAATCCGGCTGCTCGGTGATGACGATCGCGGCGATCTTGGCCGGATCGACCGGAATGGCCGCGGTGCCGATGCGGTCGTCGACCTTGGTCAGCGGGATCGGACCACGGTTCGGACGCTCGCCCGGGAAGTAGATGTCGTGCAGACCTTCCAGGTTCAGGTGGTGCGCCATGTTCAGCTCGATGATCACCTGATCGGCAAACATGGCCAGGTTCGCCGAGTTGCCCACCGACGTGGTGGGGACGATGTGCCCCTGCTCGGTGATGCACAGGGCTTCGATGATGGTGACGTCCGGACGCTTGATCTGGTGGTTGCGCATCTGCTCGACGGTGTGCGACAGGTGCTGGTCGATGAACATGACCTCGCCCTGGTTGATGGCCTTGCGCAGAACCGGATCGGCCTGGAACGGCATGCGGCGGGCCAGCAGGCCGGCAGAGGCCATTTTCCCGTCCAGGTCGTTACCCAGGCTGGCGCCGGTGACCAGGCTGATCTGCAGCTTCTCGTCCTTTGCACGGTCGATCAGCGCGAGGGGCACTGCCTTGGCTTCGCCTGCACGGGTGAAGCCGCTCATGCCGACGGTCATGCCGTCGCGAATAAAGGTAGCGGCCTCGTGGGCGCTCATGACCTTGCTCTGCAGAGAGGACAAGCGGATGCGATCAGAATAAGACATTTGAGCCTCGAACCAACGGAGTATCGGAAGGCCGCAGTCTATTACGTTTAAAAAGGCTTGGCCCATCTACTAAGGTCGTAGTGAAATATGCCGCTTATAACCGACCAAGGTAGTCAGACTATCCAATTCAAGACTGCGGATATGAAAAAAGCCGGATACCCTGCTGGATATCCGGCTTTTCGTTTCTCACGAAGAGAATATGGTGGGTCGTGTAGGATTCGAACCTACGACCAATTGGTTAAAAGCCAACTGCTCTACCAACTGAGCTAACGACCCGATGCGGGGCGCATGATACTGATTTGATTGATGAAATCAAAGTTTTTTTTAAAAAAGATTTAGCCCGCCTTCAGCGATAACGGGTCGGGTCGGCCACCCCGGCCTCGGCGAAACCCGCCGCACGCAGGCGGCAGCTGTCGCACTTGCCGCAGGCCCGTCCATCCTCGTCCGCCTGGTAGCAGGACACCGTGATTGCGTAATCAACCCCCAAGCGCACCCCAGCCTGGACGATCTGTGCCTTGCTCAGGCTCTGCAACGGCGCCTGGATATGGAAGCCCCGCCCCTCGACCCCGGCCTTGGTCGCCAGATTGGCCATGCGCTCGAACGCCTCGACGAACTCGGGACGGCAATCCGGATAGCCCGAATAGTCGACCGCGTTGACACCGATGAAGATGTCCCGCGCGCCGAGCACCTCGGCCCAACCCAGCGCCAGCGAGAGGAACACGGTGTTGCGCGCCGGCACGTAGGTCACCGGAATCCCTTCGCTGGGTGCTTCCGGCACGTCGATGCTGTCGTCGGTCAGCGCCGATCCGCCGATGCCGTTCAGGTTGAGCCCTATGACCTTGTGCTCGACCACGCCCAGCTGCCGGGCAACCCGCTCGGCGGCCTGCAACTCGGCCCGATGCCGCTGCCCGTAGTCGAAGCTCATGCTGTAGCAGCGATACCCCTGGTCCCGCGCAATGGCCACGACCGTGGCCGAATCGAGCCCACCGGACAACAGGATGACGGCTTTCTTCTCATTCATTTGGCGATCCTCACAACGAATGCTGCGCCCGGATGAAACCGGCCGGAGCTGAACGACTCAATGTCCCGGCGCATCGTTCCAGATGATCTTGTGCAACTGCAGCTGCAGGCGCACCGGCAGGTTGTCCGCGACGATCCAGTCCGCCAGCGCCCGCACGTCCACCTGGCCATGGCTGGGCGAGAACAGCACCTCACCGGCCCGCCGGTCCAGGCGATACTCGATCAGCTTGGAGACGGCCCAGTCGTAATCCTCGCGGGAGCAGATGACGAACTTCACCTGGTCGTTGGACGTCAGGGAAGCGATGTTCTCGTAGCGATTGCGCTGCACCTCGGCCGAGCCCGGCGTCTTCAGGTCCAGCACCCGGCTGACCCGCTCGTCCACGGCGGAAATGTCGAGCGCCCCGCTGGTCTCCAGCGACACTTCGTATCCGGCATCGCACAGCCGCCGCAGCAACGGCAGGCAGTTCGGCTGGGCCAGCGGCTCGCCGCCGGTGACGCAGACATAGCGGGGATTGCAGGCGGCGACACGCTCGATGATCGCGTCGAGCGACATCAACTCTCCGCCACTGAAGGCGTAGGCGGTATCGCAATATTGACAGCGCAGGGGGCAGCCGGTCAGGCGTACGAACACGGTGGGCAGGCCACTGGTACGTGTTTCCCCCTGCAGCGAGTAGAAAATCTCGGTAATTCGCAGGGTCTGGTGCATATCAGCCACGGGCGTGACGGCTAAACAGGCCATCCGCCTCCGTTGCGGGAAAAAGGGTGGCGATTCTAAACGAAAAAACCCGCTCGATGGGCGGGTTTCATCCGTATACGCCGTTGTCGTCAGCGATTGAGCTGACGCTGTGCCAGTTGTGCGGCCGAAGTATTCGGGTATTGCGCAATGACCTGGCGCAAAATCCCCTGGGCCTTGTCACGATTGCCAAGCCGCAGCTCGACATCGGCCAGCTTGTAGAGCGAATCCGGCACCTTGCTGTGCTGCGGATAGGCCTGGCTGACCCTGGCGAATGCCTGCCCGGCACCTTGCAGGTCGCCCTTGGCCAGATTCACCTCACCCAGCCAGTACTGGGCGTTGCCGGCATACTGGCTATTGGGATACTTGCGCAGGAAAGCCGCGAATGCCTGGCTCGCCTTGTCGAAATCCTTCGCCTTGATCAGATCGAAGGCGGCATCGTAGTACAGTTTCTCCTGCTCAGGATCACCCGCCTGGCTCCCGGCCTGGGCCTGACTGGCCGCCGGAGCCCCGGCACCAGCCGTGCTGGGCGTGGGTGCAGGCGCCGCCTGGTTCACACCGGCCGCTCCGCTCGACAGACGTCGATCGATATCCTGATAGCGTTCCAGCCCCTCCTGTTGCAGGCGCTGGATCTGATTCTGCTGTTCCTCGAGCATGCCGCGCAGCTGCGCGATCTCTTCCTGCATCTGCTGCAGCTGCAGGAAGAGCATGCCCTGCGCCGAAGACGGAGCAGCAGCTCCACCTCCGGCATAGGCACCGTCACCACTCGGCGCGGCCGTGGAATAACCGGAGCCGCCACTGGCGGCACCCTGTTCGTAATCCACAACCGGCACTTGAGCCACCGCGGCGAGCGGCAGACCGAGTACTGTGAAAGTCAGAGCGTGACGGTACTTGCGCATGACGAATTACTTACGCAGTTCGACGCGACGGTTCTGGGCCCAGGACTGCTCGTCGTTGCCCATGGCGACCGGACGCTCTTCGCCGTAGGAAACCAGTTCCAGCTGAGCCGGGGAAACGCCCTGCAGGACCAGGTAGCGCTGAACGGCCTTGGAACGACGCTCGCCCAGAGCCATGTTGTATTCGCGGGTACCACGCTCGTCGGTGTGGCCTTCCAGCACGACGCGAGCGCCGTTGCCTTTCAGGTCCTTGGCGTGAACGTCCAGAGCGCGCATGGCTTCCGGCTTCAGGTCGGAGCTGTCGTACTCGAAGTAGAAGGTGGTGATGGCGCGCAGAGCGGCTTCTTCGCTCATGCTGCCGTCGATGGCGCCCGAATCGGCACCGTAACCGGCATTCGGATCGATCGCGCCCGAACCTTCGCCCGAATCGTCGCCGCCCTTGGAGGAACAACCGACAGCAACAGCCATGGCCAGAGCCAGAGCGGTGAACTTACCGAATTTCAGCATTTCCATCTGTAACAACCCCAGGTGTGTTTTGGTTAAAAAAGCGTTGATACCGCATCAGTTCAGGTAAGGGGACCAGGACGGCTCTCGGACTTCGCCTTGAGCTGTAGGAAGCGGGAGCCTAACGCGTCCGTTGATGGACACGAGCATCAAGACTCCCCGGCCCTGCTGGCGGGTGGCGTAGATTAGCATGGTGCCATTAGGCGCGACAGTGGGCGACTCATCCAGACTGGTATCCGAAAGTATCCGCAGGTTGCCGCGCTGCAGGTCCTGCGCGGCAACCTTGAAATTGGTGTAGCCATCCTGGCGATGGATCATCACCAGCGTCTTTTCATCGGCCGACAGCTTCGGGTTGGCATTGTAGTTGCCGACGAAGGTCACACGCTCCGCCGCATTGCTGCCCAGCCGCTGCTTGTAGACCTGCGGCTTGCCGGCCCGGTCGGAAGTGTAATAGATGGTCTGACCGTCGGCGCCCCAGAAGGGTTCGGTGTCGATGGCGTAGTGATTGGTCAGGCGCTGCATCTGCCGCGAGCCGAGATCCATCACGTAGACCTCCGGATTGCCGTCCTTGGACAGCACGAAGGCTAGGCGATTGCCGTCCGGCGAGAATGCCGGCGCACCGTTCAGCCCCTCGAAATTGGTGATCTGCTCACGCCGGCCGGTGTCGATGTGCTGGATGAAGATACGTGGGCGCTTCTGCTCGAACGAGACATAGGCGATACGGCGGCCATCCGGCGAATAGCGCGGCGAGAGAATCGGCTCGCGCGACTGCAACAGGGTCACCGCGCGGGCACCGTCGTAATCGGAACGCTGCAGGGTATAGCGGGTATTCGTGCCGCCCAGACGTTCGGCGGTGACGTACAGCAGGCGAGTGGAAACGCCCCTTGATGCCGGTGAGCTTCTCGAACGACTGGTCCGCCGCGTAGTGCGCCATGTCGCGCAGCTGGTCCTGGCTGCCGCCGACGGTGCCGCTCATGACCTGCTGCTCGGTGGCGACGTTGAACACCTCGTAGCGCACCTGCAGGCGGCCACCGGCCGGCTCGATGTTGCCCACCATCACGTACTGAGCGCCCAAGGCCTTCCAGTCGCGGTAGATGATCTCGCTGCCGCGGGTCGGCATGCTGATCATGTTCTGCCGCGGTATCGGCTGGAAGATGCCGGAGTTGCGCAGGTCATTGCCGACGATCTCGGCCATGTCCTCGGGCAGCACGGTGCCGCCCTGCCAGCCGAAGGGCACCACGGCGATGGGGATGGCCCGGTCGGCGCCGCTGGTGACGACGATGTTTTTCTCCTGTGCCACAGCCGTTCCCAGCAGGCAGCAGAGCAGGACAAGTAAACCTCGAAGGGAGTTGATCACAACGCTAGGTCCTCAGGCGTAAATGTCATTTTGAATGACCGATAGGGCTGGAATTCCTGGGGACTGAGCCCCTGCATTTCCGTCAGCCGTCCGATGTTCTTCACTGCGGCTACCGCAGAGTTGTCGAATGGCACGTCACCGCTCGATCTCGAGACGCTGACGTTGGTGATGGTGCCATCCGGAAGCATGTTGACCTGGAGCTGAACCGTCATGTTGTTGCGCGCCGATGGCGGCCGGGTCCAGCCCTCTGCCGCACGCAGGCGGATCAGGTCGTCGAAGTTGCCGGCCACCTGGTCGCCCTGGGTGTCGGCCATCGCTTGCTGGCGCTCGGTGGTGTCGGACAGCAGTTCGGCGAGCGCCTGGGCCTTCTTGTCTTCCGCCGCCTTGCGCGCCGCTTCGGCAGCGGCCTTCTTCTTCGCCTCTTCGGCCGCCTTTTTCTTCGCAGCCTCCGCCGCCGCTTTCTTCTTGGCTTCCTCCGCCGCTTTGCGCTTGGCCTCTTCGGCCGCCTTCTTCTTGGCCGCCTCTTCTGCAGCTTTCTTCTTGGCGATTTCGGCCTGCTTCTGCTGTTCGACCTTCTTGGCCTCTTCAGCCTTCTTCGCCGCAGCCGCCTTTTCGGCCGCCGCTTTCGCCGCTTCGGCCTTTCGAGCCTCCTCGGCTTTCTTTTGTTCCGCAGCCCTGGCCGCCGCCTGCTTCTCCTGCTCCTGCTTGCGCTGCTCCATCTGTTCGGTTTCGAACTGCTTGGCGGCGGTCTTCTTGGCCTCGCCGGCGATCTTCTGGTTGGTCTGCGTGGTCGCCTGGCTCTGCGACTTCAACTGATACAGCGTAGCCTGCACGATCGGCTTGGACGGCGGCAGCTCGGGCGTCATGGCGAAGCTGACGAAGAGCATGCCGAAGATGATGACGTGCAGGCCGACCGCCAGCACGGTCGGCCAGAAGTAGCTCTGCGAAGGCGACGACTCACGCTGCTGCATCAAGGGGCCTCGGTGATCAGGCCGACGTTGCCCACGCCGGCGCTCTGCAGGCCGCCCATGGCCGCCATGACCGAGCCATAGTCCACGGCCTTGTCGCCGCGGATGAACACCTGGGTATCCGGCCGCTGGCGCATGATCGCCACCACCGCCCGGGTCATGTCTTCCAGCGCGACGGCTTCGTTACCCTTGCTCTCGGTATCCACTTCGCTGCCGACGTTCCAGTAGTAGGTCTTGTCGGCCTTGATGGAGATGGTCAGCACCTGCTTGTCGTTGTCCTGCGGCAGGACCTCGCTGCTGACCTTGGGCAGGTCGACCTTGACGCCCTGGTTGAGCATCGGCGCCGTCACCATGAAGATCACCAGCAGCACCAGCATCACGTCGATGTAGGGCACCACGTTCATCTCGGCGACGGGCTTGCGTCTGTTGCGGATTCTGGCCATGGCCGTGGGCCTCAGTCTTCGGTGGTGTGGACTTTGCGATGAAGGATGGCCTGGAACTCGTCGGCGAAGGTGTAGTAGCGACCGATGAGCATCTCGCCACGCGCTGCGAAGCGGTTATAGGCGATGACCGCGGGAATCGCGGCGAACAGGCCGATCGCGGTAGCGATCAGGGCCTCGGCGATACCGGGGGCGACGGTCGCCAGGGTCGCCTGCTGGACCTGGGCCAGCCCGCGGAAGGAGTTCATGATCCCCCAGACGGTGCCGAACAGGCCGATGTAGGGACTGGTGGAACCGACGGTGGCGAGGAACGGCAGGCTCTGCTCGAGCTTCTCCTCCTCGCGCGAGATGGCCACGCGCATGGCACGGTTGACGCCATCCATCACCGCATCGGGATCGACGCCCGCCTGTTGCCGCAGGCGGGAGAACTCCTTGAACCCGGCGCGGAAGATCTGCTCGCCCCCCGAATCCGGGTCCGGATTGCTGCCAGCCTGGCGATAGAGCTTGGACAGGTCGATGCCCGACCAGAAACGCTCCTCGAACGCATCCAGCGACCGCTTCGCGGCGCGCAGCATGTTGCCGCGCTGAAAAATCAGAATCCACGAGGTCACCGATGCGGCGACGAGGATCAGCATGACCAGCTGCACCACGAAGCTGGCGTTGCTGATCAGGCTCCACATGGACATATGGTCGACGTTGGCTTCCACGCTCACTCTCCTGCAGGGGATAGACCCGCGCCGGCGAAGGCTGTGCGCAGCGCTTCGGGAATGGCTCGGGGTTTCAAACTTTCGGCACGCACGCAGGCCACCAGCACCTGCCCTTCACACAGCAACACGTCATCCACCGCGCGGCGAACCTGCTGACGAAAACGCAGGCTGGCACGACTCAGCTCGACCACCTCGGCGCTCACCAGCAACTCGTCGTCCAGGCGCGCCGGCGCGAAGTAGCGCGCCTGGCATGAATGCACGACGAACAGCAAGTCCTCGCCGGCCAGCTGCGACTGGGCGAATCCCAGGCTGCGCAACCGCTCGGTACGAGCTCGCTCCATGAATTTGAGGTAGTTGACGTAGTAGACAATGCCGCCCGCATCGGTGTCCTCGTAATAGACTCGACAGCGGTGGGTGAAGATTTCAGCTCCGGCTTGCGCGCGCATACTAGTGCTCGGCCCTGTAAATGCCAATCGGGTAAGAGAACAAAATTTTCTTCAAACCATGTCGTCGCCGAACAGGTCCGGCATCGGGGCATCGTTCATGCGCTTCGGCAGGTTCAGACCGAAGTGCAGATAGGCATGCCGCGTCACCACGCGCCCACGCGGGGTGCGCATGATGTAGCCCTGCTGGATCAGGTAGGGCTCGAGCACGTCCTCGATGGTATGTCGCTCCTCGCTGATCGCCGCCGCCAGGCTGTCGACGCCCACCGGACCGCCATCGAACTTCTCGATCAGCGTCAGCAGCAGACGACGATCCTGATGATCGAAGCCACGCTCATCGACGTCCAGCATGTTCAAGGCCAGGTCGGCGATCTGCCGGGTGATCTCGCCCTTGCCACGCACTTCGGCGAAATCCCGCACCCGCCGCAGCAGGCGGTTGGCGATCCGCGGCGTGCCGCGCGCACGCCGCGCGATCTCGAAGGCGCCCTCGGGCTCGGTGGGCAGCCCGAGGATGCCGGCGGAGCGGCTGACGATGCTCGCCAGGTCCTCGGTGGAGTAGAACTCCAGGCGCTGGACGATGCCGAAACGGTCGCGCAGCGGGTTGGTCAGCATGCCGGCGCGGGTGGTCGCCCCGACCAGGGTGAACGGCGGCAGGTCGAGCTTGATCGAGCGCGCCGCCGGCCCCTCGCCGATCATGATGTCCAGCTGGAAGTCCTCCATCGCCGGATACAGCACTTCCTCGACGATCGGCGAGAGGCGATGGATCTCGTCGACGAACAGCACGTCGCCGGCCTCGAGATTGGTCAGCAAGGCGGCGAGATCGCCCGGACGCTCGAGCACCGGCCCCGAGGTGCTCTTGATCGACACCCCCATTTCCTCGGCGATGATGTTCGCCAGGGTGGTCTTGCCGAGCCCGGGCGGGCCGAAGATCAGGGTGTGGTCGAGCGCCTCGCCGCGGCCCTTGGCGGCGCGAATGAACAGGTCCATCTGCTCGCGCACGACCGGCTGGCCGATGTAGTCGGCCAGCTTCAGCGGGCGGATGGCACGGTCCAGCTGTTCGTCGCGGTCGCGACTGCTGGCGGTGACAAGACGATCGGCTTCGATCATGCCTTACACCATGCCCTTGAGGGCTCGGCGGATCAATTCTTCACTGCTCAAACCGTCTTCCTGTATGGCGGATACCGCGCGGCTGGCCTCCTGCGGCTTGAAGCCCAGGGAGATCAGCGCGCTGACCGCATCGTTCTCGGCGCTTGAGACTGCCGTTTTGCTGTTGGGTTCCACGACGAAGGTGGCAATGGCCGGCATGCTTTCCCAGGCCTTGAAGCGGTCCTTGAGTTCGACCAGCAGGCGCTCGGCGGTCTTCTTGCCGACGCCCGGGATCTTGACCAGCACCGAGGTGTCCTGGGCTTGTACGCAGCGCACCAGCTCGTCCACTTCGAGCCCGGACATCAGCGCCAGCGCCAGCTTCGGCCCCACCCCGTTGAGGCGGATCAACTCGCGAAACAGTTCGCGCTCGCGCTTCTCGAAGAAGCCATAGAGCAGCTGTGCATCCTCGCGCACCACCAGATGGGTATGCAGGGTCACCGGCTCGCCTGCGACGGGCAGACGATAGAGCGTCGTCATCGGCACCTCGACTTCGTAGCCGACGCCGTTCACATCGAGGATCAGGTGCGGCGGCTGCTTCTCCGCCAGGGTGCCACGCAAACGTCCGATCACAGTCCCGCTTCCTCCACGACCGCGAAGCCCCTGCTCCCGGCCAATCGAATTGTTTCCGCCTTCGGAAGGCAGAGATTACTTCGTAGGAGCGCGCCATGCGCGCGAATCGCGGGCATGGCCCGCGCCTACATGTGATCCCGCGTCCAACGTGCGGCCCATGGCGGACGATGACGACTACAGCCGCAGACGCCCGCCGCGCCGCTTGGCGCCGACCAGCCCATGAGGGATCAGGCTCTGCCGGTGATGCGCATGGCACAGGGCGATGGCCAGGGCATCGGAGGCGTCGATCTGCGGTTTCTGCACCAGCTTGAGCAGGTGCATGACCATCATCTGCACCTGCTGCTTGTCCGCGCCGCCCGTGCCGGCGATGGCCTGCTTGACTTGGGTGGCGGTGTACTCGGCGATCTGCAGGCCCGCCTCGGCACCGGCGACGATGGCGGCGCCTCGCGCCTGGCCGAGCTTGAGCGCCGAATCGGCGTTGCGCGCCATGAACACCTGCTCGATACCCATGGTCACCGGGCCGTAGCTCCGAATCACTTCACTGACGCCGCAGAACACCGCCTGCAGCCGCTCGGCCAATTCGCCGCTGCCGGTGCGAATGCAGCCGGAGGCGACGTACTCGCAACCGCGGCCGGTATCGCGCACCACGCCATAGCCGGTGATCCGCGAGCCGGGGTCGATTCCCAAAATCAGCGTCATGCCGTGGCCGTGCTGTCTATTTATCCAGTGAGCGAGTATACGGAGGCGCCACCCGCAACGCCACCGGCGCCGTCACATGATGCGCCATGAGCGACCCATTCGGCGCCATAAAAAAACCGGAAGCGCACAGGCGGCTCCCGGTCTTTTCAACATCCGACGGCTCAGCCCAGTTGCTGCATGATCTCGTCGGAAATCTCGGCGTTGTGGTAGACGTTCTGCACGTCGTCCAGATCTTCCAGCGCATCGATCAGGCGCAGCACCTTCTGTGCCGTCTCGACATCGGTGATCGGTGCCGCGATCGACGGGACCATCGCCACCTCGGCCTCGTCGCCCTTGAACCCCGCTTCGGTCAGCGCCTCGTTGACCGCGAGGAAATCGGCGAAGCTGGTATAGATCTCGACCGAACCGTCGTCCTGGCTGACCACATCGTCGGCTCCCGCCTCCAGCGCAGCCTCCATCAACGCATCCTCGTCGACGCCCGGGGCATAGCTGATCTGCCCCTTGCGGTCGAACATGTAGGCCACCGAACCATCGGTACCGAGGTTGCCGCCATGCTTGCTGAAGGCATGGCGCACTTCGGCGGCGGTACGGTTGCGGTTGTCGGTCATGGCCTCGACGATGATCGCCACGCCGCTGGGGGCGTAGCCCTCGTAGCTCAGCTCGACCATGTTGTCGGCATCGCTGGAACCGGCACCGCGGGCGATGGCGCGGTCGATGGTGTCACGGGTCATGTTGGCGGTCAGCGCCTTGTCCACGGCCAGGCGCAGACGCGGGTTGTCCGCCGGAATGCCGCCGCCATGCTTGGCGGCCACGGTCAGTTCGCGGATCAACTTGGTGAAAATCTTGCCCCGCTTGGCATCCTGGCGCTCCTTGCGGTGCTTGATATTGGCCCATTTGGAATGACCAGCCATAACTCACTCCACTTCTTATCTGATCGAAGACCGATACCCGGCCGCAACTCCTGCGACCATGGCCGAGGCAGCGCCCCAACCCCGGGTATCGCCATGTTTCGCCCCGACGCAGCAGCGCCGCGAGGCGAAGGAGCCCGGCCGAACCGGGCTCCGGATAGCGCTTACTCCGCCTTGGGCTGCTCGCGCAGACGGATGTGCAGCTCGCGCAATGCCTTGTTGTCCACCGCACCCGGCGCCTGGGTCATCACGTCCGCGGCGCTCTGGGTTTTCGGGAAGGCAATCACTTCGCGGATCGACTGCGCGCCGGTCATCAGCATCACCAGGCGATCCAGGCCGAAGGCCAGGCCACCGTGCGGCGGCGCGCCGAACTTCAGCGCATCGAGGAGGAAGCCGAACTTCTCCTCCTGCTCCGCCTCGTCGATGCCGAGGATGCGGAACACCGCCTGCTGCATCTCCTTGCGGTGGATACGGATCGAACCGCCGCCCAGTTCGGTACCGTTGAGCACCATGTCGTAGGCACGCGACAGCGCGGCCGCCGGATTGGCCTCCAGCTCCTGCGGCGTGCACTTGGGCGCGGTGAACGGGTGGTGCAGCGCGCTCAGCGAGCCGTCGTCATTCTCTTCGAACATCGGGAAGTCGACCACCCACAGCGGCGCCCAGTCGCAGGTCAGCAGCTTGAGGTCATGGCCGAGCTTGATACGCAGCGCGCCCAGCGCCTCGGAAACGATCTTCGCCTTGTCGGCACCGAAGAACACGATGTCGCCGTCCACCGCACCGACGCGATCGAGGATCACGTTGAGGTTGTCCTCGGGGATGAACTTGACGATCGGCGACTGCAGGCCCTCGATTCCCTTGGCGCGCTCGTTGACCTTGATGTAGGCCAGCCCCTTGGCGCCGTAGATGCCGACGAACTTGGTGTAGTCGTCGATCTGGCTGCGCGGCATGCTCGCCGCGCCCGGTACGCGCAGGGCGGCGACGCGGCCCTTCGGATCGTTGGCCGGACCGCTGAAGACCTTGAATTCGACCGCATTCAGCTGGTCGGCAACGTCAACCAGTTCCAGCGGGATACGCAGGTCCGGCTTGTCCGAGCCGTAGCGGCGCATGGCCTCTTCGAACGGCATGTGCGGAAACTCGCCGAATTCCAGGCCCAGCACTTCCTTGAACAACTTGCGGATCATGCCTTCGGTGATACCGATGATGTCCGCCTCGTCGAGGAAGCTGGTCTCGATGTCGATCTGGGTGAATTCCGGCTGGCGATCGGCGCGCAGGTCTTCGTCGCGGAAACACTTGGCGATCTGGTAGTAGCGGTCGAAGCCGGCCACCATCAGCAGCTGCTTGAACAGTTGCGGCGATTGCGGCAGGGCGAAGAAGTTGCCGGCATGGGTGCGGCTGGGCACCAGGTAATCACGCGCACCTTCGGGAGTCGGGCGGCCGAGGATCGGCGTTTCCACGTCGAGGAAGCCGTTCTCGTCCAGGTAGCGGCGGATGCTGGCGGTGATGCGCGAGCGCAGCTTGAGCTTCTCGGCCATCTCCGGGCGGCGCAGGTCGATGAAGCGATAGCGCAGGCGGGTTTCCTCACCCACATCGCTGTATTCGTTGAGCGGGAACGGCGGGGTTTCCGCATCGTTCAACACTTCCAGTTCGTAGCCCAGCACCTCGATGGCGCCAGACGCCATGTTCGGGTTGACCGCACCGGCGGGACGCAGGCGCACCTTGCCGGTCACCTTGATCACGTATTCGCTGCGCACGCGGTCGGCAGCGGCGAAGGTCTCGGCGCGATCCGGGTCGAAGACCACCTGGGCCAGGCCTTCACGATCGCGTACATCGAGGAAGATCACCCCGCCGTGGTCACGACGGCGATGGACCCAGCCGCAAAGAGTGATTTCCTGGCCGTCCAGGCTTTCGTTCAGTTGGCCGCAATAGTGGCTGCGCATCATGGTGGTGTTCGCTTCTCGTATCTTGAATTCGTTGGGGCGCTCGAGCCGCGACAGGCAGACGGCACCATGGCCGTGCCTGCGCGCGCGGGGCATTCAGTCGCTGCCCGCCATGCCGCCGGACTCTGCAGCATGACTGTCGAGCCACCGGGCACAAGGGCGGGATTATATCCGCATAATCGTCACGGCGCAGCCGTCGACCCGGCCGATCAGGCGATTGGCCGTGGGCCGATGATTGAACTCTGCCCGAGGCCATGCCTCCCTATTGACGAATATCAAGCCCAGAGGCCGCATCGCTTCACAACGCGGGGCGTTTTTCTGGCATAACTAACGGGTCTGTTGACGTTTCGCCCACGGCGAAACAGACCTACGCACCAGCCATCAGGAGAGAGAATCATGGAAATCAACATCGGTATCGCCGAACAGGACCGTGCAGCCATCGCCGAAGGCCTGTCCCGCCTGCTCGCCGATACCTACACCCTGTACCTGAAGACCCACAACTTCCATTGGAACGTCACCGGCCCGATGTTCAACACCCTGCACACCATGTTCGAGACGCAGTACACCGAACTGGCGGTGGCGGTGGACGACATCGCCGAGCGCATCCGCGCCCTGGGCTTCCCGGCGCCGGGCACCTACTCCGCCTATGCCCGCCTGTCCTCGATCAAGGAAGAGGAAGGCGTTCCTGCCGCCGAAGAAATGATCAAGCTGCTGGTCGAAGGCCAGGAAGCCGTCGTGCGCACCGCCCGCGGTATCTTCCCGCTGCTGGACAAGACCAGCGACGAGCCGACCGCAGACCTGCTGACCCAGCGCATGCAAAGCCACGAAAAAACCGCCTGGATGCTGCGCAGCCTGCTGGCCGCCTGAGTAGTCGAGCAAGACGGACGGGGCGCGCTCGAGCGCCCCGCCCTGCCTGCAACCAACACCACCCCGCGACGAACCGCTCCCGCCCCGGCCGCCAAGGCACCTTCAGCCACAGCCGTTGATTTGAGCAGCCCTGCCCTTTGCTGTTAAATACGCCGCGCTGCAGCCCGGGCCAGCGATTCGCCAGACAGTGTTCGCTCCTGCCTGGCGAGCCCTCCACCACGAGGCTCCGGCAACTGCCGCTTTTCCTGTCGTGTTATCAACCGTGAGCCCTATAAGAATGCTTAAGATTGTCCATGTCCTGGCGGGCGCCATCGCCCTGCTGTTGTCATTTGTACCCAGTCTGCGCGGCGGCCTGCCGCTGCTGCTACAACCCGAAGCCCTGTGCCTGCTGATGCTCGGTTTGCTGAATGCCCAGTTCATCCCTTCCGCCCAGCTGGCTGACGCCCGCACCCGCCCGGTAATCGTCGCGGTGTCTTTGCTACTGGTACTCGCAGTCGTACTCCAGGCTGCCGTCCTGCTCGCCCCGCTGCCGGAAATCGCCGGCCAACCAGCCACCCTGGCCAGCCTGCTGCTCGTCTTCGTCGCGGTACTGCTGCACCTGGCCACGATCCAGGTCAGCGGCGGGCAACCCGCGGCGCGGACCCGCGCAAGCACACCGCCCAGCGTCGGTCGCGAGACCGGCACGGTGAAATGGTTCAACACCTCGAAAGGATTCGGTTTCATCTCGCGAGATAGCGGCGACGATGTGTTCGTACACTTTCGCGCCATTCGCGGCGAGGGGCACCGCGTACTGGTCGAAGGCCAGCGCGTGGAATTCACCATCATGATGCGCGACAAGGGATTGCAGGCCGAGGACGTCATCCCCGTGCAGCCTGGCCGCTGATCAGCCCGCAGGACGCACCACGCACAGCACGCAGCGCCGAGGCCTGGCGCTGCGCATTGCGAACCCTACGAAAGGCCAAGCCGCATTTGCCTGTTACATCGGCGCCGTAGGTTGGGTCGGGCGTAGGTTGGGTTGAGGAGCGAAGCGACGAAGCCCAACACGCCAAACCCGTGCCTGTTGGGCTTCGCTGCGCTCAGCGCCACCTACCCGAGAGCGCCGACCGCTCGAACAGTGGCTGTTAGCCAGGCACTTCCGGCAAGGCCTGTGCGTTCGCAACCCCGCCGTCCAAGTTCTTGACCCCGCCACTCAATAATGCGGCGGCGGCGCCTCATCCTCGCCCGCATCCAGCGTGCTCTGCATTTCCTCCTGGCGCCTGGCCAATGCGCCCATCTGCAACTGCATGCGCTCGATGACCCGCTGCTGGTCAACCAATACGTCGTTCAAGGTCTGGATCGTATCGTCCTGAAACGCCAGACGAGCCTCCAGATCGGCCACACGCGACTCCAGATCCATAGTCATTCTCCAAAACGGAAGTGATCGGTCAGTACCAGCCTGAGCTTTTCCCGAATGGCCGCCACTTGCTCGGCGCTATAAGGCTTTGCCGGCTGCCGGCCCCAGACCGGCGCCGGCCATGCCGCATCGCTCCGACGCCTGGCGATGACATGCATATGCAACTGCCCGACTACATTGCCGAGCGTCGCGATGTTCATCTTGTCCGCACCGAAGGTGTCCTTCAGCGTCTCGGCAAGCGAGGTGGTTTCCCGCCACAGGGCCTGTTGATCCGCGGCATCGAGCTGAAACAACTCGCTGACCTCCTCACGCCGCGGCACCAAGATGAACCAGGGGTACTGCGCATCATTCATCAACAGCAACCGGCAGAGCGGAAAGTCACCCAGCGGCAAGGTATCCTGCTCCAGGCGTGAATCGAGAACGAACATAGGGCTCTCCCGTTCGACAACGAAAATACGAGCAGCGCAGGCTGCGCTGCCCCGATCACGAAAGGATACCCCATGCCTGCGGCGCGACAAGAACCCACCCGGCAGCCGCACCAATACAGCGCAGCAGAGCCGATCACAAGCCCCATTCAAGTGCGCTCGCCCGATCAAAATCCTGGGGAAACCCGCAAAAACCGCTATTTTCAATTTGAGTACGTTTCTTGCTGAGTTCTTCGCGAACACGGCTTCAAAACGCCACAGCAGATAAAGCGCTGCTTGCTCTAGCGCACGACTAGAGCTAAACAGTACATTCTCTGAGTGGCTTTATGCTGAGCACAGCTCTCTATCTGATAAAAGCCTGATCGGAACCCAAGAAGTTGCATCTTTTTCGCTCACGAGCCGAAAGAGTAAGCACCGTTTAAAACCAAAGGAGCAATCACCAATGAAAGTGATGAAGTGGAGCGTAATCGCCCTGGCCGTAGCGGCGGGCACCTCCCAAATGGCATTCGCCAGCCAGCAATCGGAAGCCAAGGGCTTCGTCGAGGATGCAAATCTTGACCTGCTGCTGCGCAACACATATTGGAGCAGGGACTTCCGTGAAGGAGGAATTAACGACGCCAAGCCATGGGGCCAAGGCTTCATCGCAACCTTTGAGTCCGGATTCACGCAAGGCGTCATTGGCGTCGGGGTAGATGCATTCGGTTTGCTGGGTGTTCGACTGGACGGTGGTCGTGGCCACAACTTTGATCAGATGTTCGAGTTCGAGTCCGACGGCCATCCCGAGCGTGACGTCGGCCAGGCCGGCGCCGCTATCAAGGCACAGTTTTCTAACACTATCGTGAAGTACGGCGACCAAATGCCGATGATGCCGGTGCTCGCCTATGACGATTCGCGCCTGCTGCCCCAATCCTTCACCGGCACTCTCATTACCAGCAAAGAAATCGACGGCTTGGAACTGAACGCTGGCCGCTTCACCGCAGAAAGCTCTATGGCATCGTCCAGTCATGACGATGCAGCTTTGAAAAGCATTGACGTATTCGGCGGCACCTATCAATTCACCGAAGGATTGAGTGCTTCGCTTTACTTCTCTGACGTGGAGGACACGTACGACAAGAAATACGCGAACGTCAATTATGTGATGCCGCTGTCCGAAAGCCAGTCGCTAGCCTTCGACTTCAACTACTACAAAACCGACGACATCGACCAGCGCTTCCAAGGAGCTGACGGCGCCGCTGTCGACGACAACACCATCTGGAGCCTATCAGCCAAATACACCATTGGCGCGCATGCCTTTATCCTGGCCCACCAGCGCGTCTCCGGCGACACTGGTTATCTGTACGACTTTGGTGACGGCGGCAGCGCAATCTGGGTAGCGAACTCCTACTTGTCTGACTTCAATGGGAAAGATGAGCGCTCCTGGCAGGCCAGCTACGAGCTGGACTTCAGCGACTATGGCGTACCAGGACTTGCTTGGAAAACCGCCTATGTACGCGGGGACAATATTGACGCCGAGTTCTACGGTGGTACCGGAGAGGGTACCGAGCGTGAGATCTTTAACCAGGTTTCCTACACCGTCCAAAGTGGGCCCGCGAAGGATCTGAAGCTTCGCGCACGCAACTCCATCCTACGCACCAGTACAGAAATCAATGGATACGTGCCGGATATTGACGAATGGCGCCTGTTCGTCGAATACCCGCTGAGCATCCTGTAACCCAGGCGCCCAGACGTATCGATGCAAGGACAGAGCCCGGCGCAAGCCGGGCTCTTTCGTTTCACCATCCTGTCAAGCGCCTTCCCGCATCCTGTACGCCGCACCCCGCGCGCCGTACAATGCCGAGCCAAATTCCAGCCTCTGCAAGGACATAACGGCCACATGCGCACCAGTCAGTTCCTGCTCTCGACCCTCAAAGAAACTCCATCCGATGCAGTGGTCATCAGTCACCAGTTGATGCTGCGTGCCGGGATGATTCGCAAGCTGGCTTCCGGTCTGTATACCTGGATGCCGATGGGGCTGCGCGCCCTGCGCAAGGCCGAGGCCATCGTCCGCGAGGAGATGAACAAGGCCGGCGCCCTGGAAGTATTGATGCCGGCCATTCAGCCGGCCGAACTGTGGCAGGAGTCCGGCCGCTGGGAGCAGTACGGCCCCGAGCTGCTGCGCCTGAAGGACCGCCATGATCGCGAATTCTGTGTCGGCCCGACCCACGAAGAGGTCATTACCGACCTGGCGCGCAACGAGCTGAACAGCTACAAGCAGCTGCCGATCAACTTCTACCAGATCCAGACCAAGTTCCGCGACGAGATCCGTCCGCGCTTCGGCCTGATGCGTGGGCGCGAATTCCTGATGAAGGACGCCTACTCCTTCCACCTTTCCCAGGCGTCGCTGCAGGAAACCTACGACCGCATGCACACGGCGTACTGCAATATCTTCACCCGCCTGGGCCTGGGCTTCCGCCCGGTGCAGGCCGACACCGGCTCCATCGGCGGCACCGGCTCCCATGAATTCCACGTGCTGGCCGAGTCCGGTGAAGACGATATCGCCTTCAGCGACAGCTCCGACTACGCCGCCAACATCGAGAAGGCCGAGGCCATCCCGCGCGAGCGCGAGCGTGCGGCCGCCAGCGAAGAGCTGCGCCTGGTCGACACGCCGAACGCCAAGACCATCATCGAGCTGGTCGAGCAGTTCGGCCTGCCGATCGAGAAGACCATCAAGACGCTGGTGGTACAGGGCGTCGAGGAAGGCCAACTGGTTGCCCTGATCGTGCGTGGCGACCATGAGCTGAACGAGATCAAGGCCGCCAACCTGGAACAGGTCGCCAGCCCGCTGGCATTCGCCTCCGATGCGCAAATTCGCGCCGCGATCGGCGCGGGTCCCGGCTCGCTGGGGCCGCTGAACCTGCCGATTCCCTGCGTCATCGATCGCTCGGTCGCCCTGATGAGCGATTTCGGCGCCGGCGCCAACATCGACGACAAGCACTATTTCGGCCTGAACTGGGAGCGCGACCTGCCGTTGCCGCAGGTCGCCGATCTGCGCAACGTCGTCGCCGGCGACCCGAGCCCGGACGGCCAGGGCAGCCTGGTGATCAAGCGCGGCATCGAAGTCGGGCACATCTTCCAGCTCGGCACCAAGTACAGCGAAGCCATGAACTGCCAGGTGATGGGCGAGAACGGCAAGCCGGTGACGCTGATCATGGGCTGCTACGGCATCGGCGTGTCCCGCGTGGTCGCCGCCGCCATCGAGCAGAACTACGACGAACGCGGCATTCTCTGGCCGGACGCCTGGCGCCCTTCCAGATCGCGCTGGTCCCGATGAAGTACGAGACCGAAGCGGTTCGCGAGGCGACCGACAAGCTGTATGCCGAGCTCATCGCAGCCGGCTATGAAGTCCTGCTCGACGACCGTGACAAGAAGACCAGTCCGGGCGTCAAATTCGCCGACATGGAGCTGATCGGCATTCCGCACCGCATCGTCATCAGCGATCGCGGGCTGGCCGACGGCACCCTGGAGTACAAGCACCGTCGAGACGCCCAGCCACAGGCCGTCGCCGCTGCCGACATTCTGCCCTTCATCAATTCGCGTGTTCATCGCTGACCGGAAATCATGCTCAACCGACATGTAGTCGCTTCAACCGGCGCCGCGCTTTGCGCGGCGCTTCTCCTTGGCGGCTGCGCCAACCACCTGCCGCAACGCAGCGAATACGAGGCGCGCACCGAACGTACGTTGCTCGACCACAGCCTGCGCATCGAGCTCGGTGAGCCGCAGGTACTGGAACTGCCCCAGCGCCGCATTCGGGTTCAGGAACAGAAGACCTTCGAAGTCACCGATTTCGAGGTCACCCGTCGCTATGATCGCTACACCCCCTACCAGCCCTGGCGCGAGCTGTATGAAATCCCCCTGGGCGTGGTCGCGGTGGTCGCCGGCATCGGCGCCAACGTGCTCAACGTGGTGATGCTCGGCAACATACCGGAGAGCGCCACGCGCGACTGGATCAGCTACGGCTTCGCCGGCATCAACCCGTTCATGAATGTCGAATCCAACGGCCGCTCCCAGCAAAACCTTGCCAGCCTCGACGAGCAGCGCCGGGATGCGAGACTCGAATACTCCAGCCTGCCATGGGCCGAACGCCCGGTCACCGTCGTCGCCGGTCCGAATACCCACGAACTCGCCACTGACCGCAACGGCGTGCTGCGCCTGAACCTACTCGATGGGACCTTCGCCGACCAGGACATCACCCAGGTGGGCAAGCTGCTGCTGAGCGTCGAGGATCAGCAGGATGGCACCCGGGCCGACGCGGCCCTGCTGGTCAGCCACAAGCTGCGCGGCAAGCTGCAGGAGGCACATGAGCTGATCTTCGACGACCTCGAGGGCGACGACGTGGCGCAATGGGTGCATCGGGTCAAGCGCCTGTCCGAGCTGGGCCTGGAGGAAGAAGCCAGCGAACTCGAGCAAAGCCTGATCGAGCTGACTCGCAACGACCCGGAGCTGCAGCAGCAGTTCCTGCGCAGCCTGCTCGACGGTGCCACCCCGGGCGCCGACCGCGGGAACTGAAGCCCGATGAGGGTGCGCGATTTCCTGCTGCCAGTGCTGCTGGCCGTCGCGCTTCCCACGGCAGCCAGCATCCGCCAAGCCCCGGAACCCGAGCTACGCGAGCTGCTGCAACGTACCGTGGCCGAGGCGGACAGCTTTCAGAATCGCTTCGATGCCGAAGTCTGGCTGGTCGACATGTCCGGTCGGCTCGAACCCTATCTATCCAGTGCGGAGGAACGCCTGACACTGCTCAGGCTGGTTCATGGCGAGGCGAGCAGAGCCGGCCTGAAGCCCGAACTGATACTGGCGCTGATTCATGCCGAGAGCCATTTCGACCGCTTCGCCATTTCCAGCGTCGGGGCTCAGGGGATGATGCAGGTGATGCCCTTCTGGAAAGCGGAACTGGGCCGCCCGCAGGACAACCTCACCGACAACGCCACCAACCTGCGCTACGGCTGCACCATCCTCAGCTACTACCTGAGAAAGGAAAACGGCGACATCAACCGGGCGCTGGCGCGCTACAACGGCAGCCTGGGCAAGAATCGCTACCCGGCGAAGGTGATCGGCTTCTGGCAGGATTTCTGGTACGTCAGGCCGTAAGCGCGTGCGCCGAAGCCGCAACCTATGAACCATCGCACAATCGCACAATCGTAGGTTGGGTTGAGCGCAGCGAAGCCCAACGAGCGGCGTATCGGCCACCACGTCGGCATACACCTCATCTGCAACGTTGGGCTTCGGCACTACGTGCCTCAACCCAACCTACGCACCATCGCAACCGTAGTTGGGTTGGGAGTTGGGTTGGGGCCAGCCCCAGCGCACGAAGTAGCGAGGGCTAGCCTCCTTTCAGCCTCGCCAGGTGCCCGGCAATACCCTCGGCGGTCTGTTCGCCCACCAGGCGCTCGCGCACCTGACCGTCCCCGTCCACCAGATAGGTCACCGGCAATACGGCGCTGCGCGGAAGCTGCAGGCGCTCGGCCGGATCGTCGCTGAGCACGCGGAAACGAATCCCCAGCGCCTCGGCGGCCTGGGCCAGCTCCTCGCCGCGCAGTTCGTCGAAGTTGACGCCAAGCACCTCGATATCCGGCTGCGTCTCGGCCAACGCGTTGAGCTCCGGAATCTCGCTACGACAGGGGGCGCACCACTCGGCCCAATAATTGATCAGCAGCCAGCGCCCCTCGAGCTGAGTGCCGGTAACGGCACGCCCATGCTGGTCGACGCCCCAATCCTCCTCGCAGCCGGCCAGCAACAGGCAGGCGAGCAGAGCGAGCAACGCAGCGAACGGTTTGGTCATAGTCATGGGTCCCCACGGGCACAGATGCGGCAGCATACCGCTTCCCCAGGTTCATGGCACAGGCGCGGAGCTTCATCGCATTCCGTCGCAGACATGGAAAGCTGCCAAGGAACCGGCGCATTTTCATCGATCTGCGAGTCCGGTCACGTACCGCGGCGCTCAAGCGCACAGTTTTGCCGGAACGGCACTGCCTATAATTCGGCACCACCACCGATAGCCAGTAGCGAAGCCATGCCCAAACTCCATGACAAACTGATCGGTACCGTCCCCTCGCGCATTGTCGAGCAAGCCACCATCGCCCTGACCTCGTACGAAGGCCGCGTAGCGGAGTTCAACGTCGCCAGCTGGCTGCAAGTGCAAGGCCATGGGGGGCTATCGGTATCGCTAGTGGTCAAGTACCGCGATGGTCAGCAGCGGCGCGAAGCCGCGGTAGATCACGGACGAACCGACGCTGCCGGCAAGATCCTGCTTTCGGGAGTCGCCCGGTTGCTGGTCAGGCACAAGATCGAAGACCTGCAGGTCCATCTGCGCCCCGCTGCTGCGGTGACGGCGATCAACGTGGATGAACTGTTCGTGCATCCGGTCGAGCCCGTTGCAGCCGACAGGAAAACGGCCCAGGCCTAGGCGGCGATCCGCTCGGAACACCTCTCAGCTATTCATCCCTTTCGCCTTCGGCAGCGGCTCGTCCTCGATGGGCTGCTGCGTATCCGGCGTTCCTGCCCGTTGCACAAGCGATTCGGGCCATTGCGTGAAACACAGGCCAGTGAGGCGGTTCAACGATGCGAGCGCGGCATCAGGCGCCCGCTGGTGCAAATAAACAATGGTGCTGCGCTTACCGTTCATCACGCTGTCCTTTCCAGTCGCAAGGCTGACATAGCCAGAAGCGTGCCATACGCTGCAAACCCGGTCGGCACCCCGTCATACCGGCTTGGCGCGCGGCCAGTAATAGCAAAGTGCCTCAAAAAGCCTACACATTCACTCCCTTACTGACCATTTTTGTCACCGTTCACCTGCAGCCAGTCGCCCAGGCTGCCACCGAACAGGTTGGCTTGCTCCTTCTGCAGCAACTCAAGCGAACGACGCAGCGTCGGATACCACGGCTCGTCGAGCTGATCGGGCAGTTGCACACGCGCCGAGAGCGGCCAGGGATTGCTGCGCAGCAACTGGTCCAGGCTGTAATGCGCGAGATCGCGACAGAGCACCCAGCCCCCCGCCCCCGTACGGCAGACCAGTTGCTCGCGCTCGAAGAACTCGAGGATCTCATCCCACTCGTCCTCCGGCAGGCGCAGTCCCGCCTTGTGCAGATCATGCAGACGAAGCTCGCGCCCCTCCTGCTGGCGTTGATGCAGATTGCGCAGCAGCATCAGCATGACCAGCAGTCGCGGCAGGGGGCGGCGGCGCCACTGCTGCGATGACGACATTCCGCAGACCAGCTCGGCGCCGAACAGCACGATCATCCACGACAGATAGATCCACAACAGGAACAACGGCACCGCGGCGAAGGCACCATAGATCAGCTGGTAGCTGGGAAAGAAGCTGACGTACAGGCCGAACAACTGCTTCGCCGCCTCGAACAGCACCGCGGTGAACACGCCGCCCACCAAGGCATGGCGCAACGGTACGCGGGTGTTCGGCACTGCGGCGTAGATCAGGGTGAATGCCGCCACGCTGAGCAGCAGCGGCATCATCTTGATGACCGCGCCCACACCGATCACCGCATTGGGGCCGGAAATCAGCGACAGCGAAGCGATGTAGGTACTGGTGGCGAACCCGGCTCCCAGCAACAGCGGGCCCAGGCTGAGAATCGCCCAGTACAGCAGGAAGCTGGACACGCCTCTGCGCGGCTGGCGCACCCGCCAGATGGTGTTGAAGGCCTTTTCGATGGTCAGCAGCATCATCAGTGCCGTCGCCATCAGGAAACCGACGCCGAACCAGGTCAACTGACGCGCCTGGCTGGTGAAGGCCACCAGGTATTCCTGGATGGTCGCCCCGGTGGAAGGGATGAAATTGTTGAAGATGTAGAACTGGATCTGCTCGCCGACGCCCTTGAATGCAGGAATTGCCGACAGCATGGCGAAGGTCACGGTCATCATCGGCACCACGGCGAACAGCGTGGTATAGGTCAGCGCCGCCGCGCTGTGCGGCCCCTGATCGGTCAGGAAGCGCCTGACCAGGAAGCGGGCGAATTCCAGCATGTTGTCGATGCGCTGCTGCATCCGTTCTCCTTAAACGAACGGGGCCGATAAGCGGTCTCCGTCATATGGCCCAAACGGGTGGGCATGGCTCCTTCCGGCCAACCGGGACGCCGCATTTCGGTCGGCACCCCGAAGGTGGTTAGAATGGCCACCTCAACCGGCGAGACGCAACTATCAATGACCGAACTCATCCTGTATCACAACCCACGCTGTTCCAAATCGCGCGGCGCCCTGGAACTCCTGGAGGCCCGCGGCCTGAAACCCGAGATCGTGCGCTATCTGGAAACCCCGCCCAGCGCAGCCGAGCTCAAGGCCCTGCTGGACAAGCTCGGCCTCGCACCGAGGCAGTTATTGCGCACCGGCGAGGATGAGTACCAAAGCCTCGGCCTGGCCGATCCCGCCATCAGCGACGAACAGATCATCGACGCCATGGCCGAGCACCCGCGCCTGATCGAACGCCCTATCCTGATCGCCGGCGACAAGGCGATCGTCGGCCGACCGCCGGAAAAAGTGCTGGAGATCCTGCCGTGAGCGGCGCTTACATTCTAGTGCTGTACTACAGCCGGAACGGCGCCACCGCGGAAATGGCCCGGCAGATTGCCCGGGGCGTGGAGCTGACCGGCCTGGAAGCACGCCTGCGCACGGTCCCGGCGGTTTCCACGGAATGCGAGGCGGTAGCCCCGGCGATTCCCGACTCCGGTGCGCCGTATGCGACCCTCGACGACCTGAAGAACTGCGCCGGCCTGGCCCTCGGCAGCCCGACGCGCTTCGGCAACATGGCAGCCCCACTGAAATACTTTCTCGACGGCACCAGCAATCTCTGGCTCACCGGCGAACTGGTGGGCAAACCCGCCTGCGTGTTCACCTCAACCGCCAGCCTGCACGGCGGCCAGGAAAGCACCCTGCTGTCGATGCTCCTGCCGCTGATGCATCACGGCATGCTGGTGCTTGGCCTGCCCTACAGCGAAAACGCCCTGCTGGAAACCCGGGGCGGCGGCACGCCCTACGGCGCCAGCCATCACGCCGGGGCAGACGGCAAGCGCCTGCTCGATCAACATGAAATCGCCCTCTGCCGAGCCCTTGGCCAGCGGCTGGCGCAAACCGCCCTGCGCCTGGAGGCTCCCCGTGGCTAAGAAGCCGAAACCGCTGCCCTCCCTGGACTGGCTCAAGCCCCGGCTCAAACTCAGTCGCGTGATCGGCCTTGCCAGCTTTCTCGGCCTGGCCACATTGCTGGTCGTCTGGAACCTGATGTTCGCCGACCTGCACGGCGCCCGTACCTGGGTGGTACTCAGCATCCAGCTGGTCCCGCTGCTGCTGGTCGCCCCCGGCATCATCGCCGGCAGCCCGCGCGCGCATGCCTGGACCTGCTTCATCGTCAACCTGTACTTCATCCAGGGCGTACTGGCCGCCATCGACCCGGCGCGCATGCTCTATGGCTGGCTGCAAGCCGCGATCAGCCTGACGCTGTTCATCGCCGCCCTGCTCTACACCCGCTGGGGTTATCAGTACGAACGCAAGGCCGCGGGGGAAAGCTGAAACACGCCAGATCCCGCACACCGTAGGCGCGGGCCATGCTCGCGAATGCCGCCGATGCGAAAGCCTCTCGCGGGCATGACTCGGCGCCTGCTACGAAAACCGC
The DNA here is from genome assembly GCF_000582595.1 of Pseudomonas sp. BAY1663. Classification (NCBI taxonomy): domain Bacteria; kingdom Pseudomonadati; phylum Pseudomonadota; class Gammaproteobacteria; order Pseudomonadales; family Pseudomonadaceae; genus Pseudomonas; species Pseudomonas sp. BAY1663. The sequence goes on along the minus strand of NZ_AZSV01000009.1, from coordinate 42,668 downwards.
ACAAGGCGCTGCGAGATCCGCCCCTACCAGCCGAGGGTTTCCTTGAGGAAGGGAATGGTCAGCTTGCGCTGCGCCTGCAGCGAAGCCTGGTCCAGCTGGTCGAGCAATTCGAACAGCGCGTTCATGCTGCGCGCGCCACGGGTGAGGATGAAGCGGCCGACATCGTCCGGCAGGGTCAGACCGCGGCGCGAGGCGCGCAGTTGCAGGGCACGCAGCTTGTCCTCGTCGGACAGCTGCTGCAGCTGGAAGACCAGCGCCAGGCTCAGCCGCGACTGGAGGTCGGGCAACTGGATCGCCAGCTCCCGCGGCGATGCGTCCGCAGCCAGCAGCAGGCGCCGGCCGGCATCGCGCAGGCGGTTGAACAGATGGAACAGCGCCTCTTCCCACACCGGGTCGCCCGCCACCGCGTCGAGATCGTCCAGGCACACCAGCTCGCTCTGCTCGAGATTGTCCAGCAGCGCCGGGCCGTACTCGGCCACCTCGGCCAACGGCAGATAGACCGCCAGTTCGCCGCGCTCCTCCACCCTGAGGCAAGCTGCCTGGAGCAGGTGGCTACGGCCAACCCCGGCCTGCCCCCAGAGATAGATCAACTCATCGGACCAGCCCGCGGCAGGCGAGCACAAGCGCTCGACATAGCCGAGCGCCGCGGCGTTGGCGCCGGGATAGAAGTTGGCGAAGGTGGCGTCGTCGCGCAGGCGGACGCCCAGGGGGAGCTGGATGGGTTTCATGGCTGGCTGGATGGTTCGGCCGGCGCGCCGGCAGGCTCGGCATAAAGGTCCGAGAGTTTATACAGATCGTGCACGTGGCGCAGCAGAACCATGATCACCGCCGCCACCGGCAACGCCAGCAGCACACCGGTGAAACCGAACAGTTGGCCGCCGGCGAGCACTGCGAAGATCACCGCCACCGGATGCAGGCCGATGCGGTCGCCCACCAGCAGCGGCGTCAGCAGCATGCCCTCGAGCATCTGCCCGACCGTGAACACCGCTGCCACCCCCAGCAGCGGATAGGGGTCCAGGCCGAACTGGAACAGCACCGCCACCACCGCCGCGCCGATGCCGACGACGAAGCCCATGTAGGGCACGATGCTGGCCAGCCCGGCCAGCACGCCGATCAGCAGGCCGAGCTCCAGCCCTACCAGCATCAGGCCGCTCGCATAGATGACCGCCAGGGCCAGCATCACCAGCAGCTGGCCGCGCAGGAAGGCGCCGATCACCTCATGGCATTCGCTCATCAGGCGCACCACCATGCCTTCGCGCCGGCGTGGCAGCAGGCTGCGCAGCTTGGCCATGATCAGGTCCCAGTCACGCAGCAGATAGAAGCTCACCACGGGTATCAGCAGCAGATTGCCGATCCACGCCAGCAACGCCAGGCTGGAGGCGGTGGCCCGACTGAGGACCATTCCGAGCACGTCGGTGGTGCTGCCCAGATGCGCGGAAAACGCGGCCTTGAGCTGGTCGAAACGCCAGAAGTCCTCTTCCAGCCCGAACTGCGCCTGCACCCAGGGCAGCGCCTGCTGCTGCAGCCAGTCCAGCGCCAGCGGCGCCAGTTGGTACAGGTGCAGCAACTGCTTGCCGAGCATCGGCAGCAACACCAGCAGCATCAACAGCAGCAACAGGCTGAACAGGCCGAACACCGCGATCACCCCCCAGGTACGCGAAAGCCGCCAGCGCTCCAGGCGGTCGACCAGCGGATCGCCCAGGTAGGCCAGCAGCGTGCCGATCAGAAAGGGCGTCAGGATCGGCGTCAGCAGATACACCAGCCAGACGCACAGCAGCAGCCCGGCCAGCCAGAGCCAGCGATTCGAATCAGTGATGGTCATGGGTCAAGCCCTTGCTTGCGGAACGGAGCGATACGGGAACAGCGATCACCAGCGGTAGCGCAACACTGTACCGGGCTCCTCTCGAGGCGCCGGCGGCTCGCTGGCCGGGCTGCCCGTTTCGTCAGGGCCAGGCAGGGGCTGTTCGGCATCCAGCGGCAGCTCGTCGGCCGTCACTTCCTGCAGGCGCGCCAGCGACAGCTGCGCACGCAACTGCTCGGGGCTGGCGTTGACGCGGTAGACCAGCCGATCGCTGTCCACCCGCAGCAAACGGCCGCCGAACGGTTCGAGCAAGCGCTCCAGCTCGGCGAAACGCGCCACATCGGCGCCGAGGATTTCCAGGGTGATGTCCGACGCCGCGCCGGGCGCGACCACGTAGCGCGGCGCCAGGTACCGACTGACCGCCAGCATCACCGCGTCGGCCAGCGCCTCGGGGCTTTCGCCCTGGGCCTTGCCGCTGCGCTGCTCGTCGTCGAGCCAGACCTTCCATTCGGCCTGCCAGCCGGCATCCGTTTCCTGCGCATGGGCAGCCAACAGGACATCGGCATCGTAGCGCTCGGACGGCTCGCGCAGGGCTTCACGGCCATCGCCGGCGAAGGTCTGCGGCGTTGCCAGCAACTGCTCGGACAGATCGGCCAGGGGCAGGCGCAGCGGCAGGCCGCGATGCTGTGCAGCGGCGCGCAAAATGGCGGCATTGTCCTGGCCATCCCCGACCAGCTGCGCTCCGTCCGGGCGCTCGATCAGCCACCAGGCCAGCAGCGTCGGGCGGTTCGCCCCCCACAGCGAGACGCCCGCACGGCGCAGGCTGCGCTCGGTGGTGCCGGGGTCGAATTCGACGACGATGTGCTCGTCCTCGTAGCCGTACTTGCTGATCAGTTGCTGCGGATCTTCCCGCAACGCGGCGACGGCCGGCTGCTTGGCAGCCTCGGCATCGCCGGTCAGACGCAACAGCAAGGTATCGAAGGCACGCTGCAGCGCCTCGGCCTGGCCTCCGGACTGCTGGCCGGAGACAGGCTCACGCACCTGGTACAGGTCGCCGAGCGGCGCCGCCAGGCTGGGCAGAGCCGCCAACGCGAAGCACAGGATGACGAAGCGGGAAATGAGGCGCATGGTCGATTCTCGCAGGCAGGCCAGAGCTTCCGGCCATGGAATTCGAAATAAGGGTCTACACCTTAAACAGGCGGCCTGGGCACGGCAACCGCCAGGCAGGGAGCCGGCTCACAGTTCCCCTATCCTCACAGGCGATCACCCGCTTCGGCCGTCGCTCCTCCGGCGGGATGGCCGCTATGTCGCAAGCCTGATAAAATCGCGCGCTTTCCGCGGACCGGTCCCGGCGCTTGTCCAAGCCCGGCGAATCAGCGCCTTCGCACAGGTGCTGGATGCAGTCTCTGCCCGGTCGACACCCGCATTCCTTTCACAGGTCCGGATTCTATGAGCAAGCAACCCTCCCTCAGCTACAAGGACGCTGGCGTCGACATCGATGCAGGCGAAGCGCTGGTCGAACGCATCAAAGGCGTGGCCAAACGCACCGCGCGCCCTGAAGTGATGGGTGGCCTGGGCGGCTTCGGCGCCTGTGCGAAATCCCGGCGGGCTACAAGCAGCCGGTGCTGGTGTCCGGCACCGACGGCGTCGGCACCAAGCTGCGCCTGGCGCTGAACCTGAACAAGCACGACAGCATCGGCCAGGACCTGGTCGCCATGTGCGTCAACGACCTGGTCGTGTGCGGCGCCGAGCCGCTGTTCTTCCTCGACTACTACGCCACCGGCAAGCTCAACGTCGACGTGGCCGCCACCGTGGTCACCGGCATCGGCGCCGGTTGCGAGCTGGCCGGCTGCTCGCTGGTCGGCGGCGAAACCGCCGAAATGCCGGGCATGTACGAGGGCGAAGACTACGACTTGGCCGGCTTCTGCGTCGGCGTGGTGGAGAAGAGCGAGATCATCGACGGCTCCAGAGTGCAGGCCGGCGACGCGCTGATCGCCCTGCCCTCCTCCGGCCCGCACTCCAACGGCTACTCGCTGATCCGCAAGATCATCGAGGTCGCCGGCGCCGACATCGAGAACATCCAGCTCGACGGCAAGCCGCTGACCGAACTGCTGATGGCGCCGACGCGCATCTACGTCAAGTCGCTGCTCAAGCTGATCGAGGACACCGGCGCGGTCAAGGCCATGGCTCACATCACCGGCGGCGGCCTGCTCGACAACATCCCGCGCGTGCTGCCCGAAGGCGCCCAGGCGGTGATCGACGTCGCCAGCTGGACGCGCCCGGCGGTATTCGACTGGCTGCAGGAACAAGGCAACGTCGACGAGCACGAGATGCACCGCGTGCTCAACTGCGGCGTCGGCATGGTCATCTGCGTCGCCCAGGAGCAGGTCGACGCCGCCCTCGCCAACCTGCGCGCATCCGGCGAAGCGCCCTGGGTCATCGGCCGGATCGCCGCTGCGACGGAACAGGCCGAGCGCGTCGTACTGAACAACCTGAAAGCCCACTGATGGCCTGCAACGTCGTCGTCCTGATCTCGGGGTCTGGCAGCAACCTGCAGGCCCTGATCGACAGCCATAATGAAGACCATCCCGCCCGCATCCGCGCGGTAATCTCCAACCGCATCGACGCCTACGGCCTGCAGCGGGCCCAGGCGGCAGGCATTCCCACCCAGGTGCTGTCGCACCGGGATTTCACCGATCGCGAGGCGTTCGATGCCGCGCTGATGGAGGCCATCGATGCCCACCAGCCCGACCTGGTGGTGCTGGCCGGGTTCATGCGCATCCTCACCCCCGGCTTCGTCCGTCATTACCACGGCCGCCTGCTGAACATCCATCCGTCGCTGCTGCCCCGGTACAAGGGCCTGGACACCCACCGGCGCGCCCTCGAAGCGGGCGACCGCGAACATGGCTGCAGCGTGCACTTCGTTACCGAGGAGCTGGACGGCGGCCCGGTGGCGATCCAGGCGACGCTGGCGATCGAGCCCGGCGAGACCCTCGACGGCCTGACCCAGCGGGTACATGCCGCAGAACACCAGATTTACCCACTCGCCATGCGCTGGTTCGCCGAAGGGCGCTTGCGCCTCGCCGAACAAGGCGCGATGCTGGATGGCGCCGTCCTACCGGCCTCAGGCTATCCGATCAGAACCTAGGAGATACCATGCGTCGCGCCTTGCTGCTCGCCCTCGCCGTGCTGACCCTGCCGGCACATGCCCTGGAGCTCAAGCCCTTTACCGCCAGCTATACCGCCGACTGGAAGCAGGTCCCGGTCAGCGGTACCGCCGAGCGCAGCCTGGAGCAACTGGACAACGGCCTGTGGCGCCTGGATTTCGAGCTTCCATGCTGGTCGCCAGCTTCAACGAACGCAGCACCTTCCGCACCGAAGGCGACACCTTCCTGCCGGAATCCTACCGCCTCAAGCGCAGCGGCCTCGGCAAGGGCAAGCGCGTCGAACAGCGCTTCGACTGGGAAAGCAAGCAGGTCGAAGGCAACGATCGGGGCGATCCGGTCAACCTGCCGCTGCACCGCGGCCTGCTGGACAAATCCACCTATCAGCTGGCACTGCAGCATGAAGTGGCGGCCGGCAAGCAGAGCATGAGCTACCAGGTGGTCGATGGCGACGAGATCGAGACCTACGATTTCCGCGTCCTCGGCGAAGAAAAGGTCAGCACCAGGGCCGGCCAGGTCGACGCCATCAAGGTCGAGCGTGTACGCGATCCGACCCAGAGCAAGCGCGAAACCATCCTCTGGTTCGCCAAGGACTGGGACTACCTGCTGGTCCGCCTGCACCAGGTGGAAAAGGACGGCAAGGAATACCAGATCATGCTCGAAGAGGGCAGCGTCGGCGGCAAGGCCGTCAAAGGCAACTGATCCTCCCGGCAGCCTTCCACGGCTGCCGTTCCGTTCGTAATCGCCGAGTGCTTCGATGGCCCTTTCCCGCAACCTGCTGCTCGTCCTGCTTCTGCCACTGGCGGGCTGCCAGTCGTTCTTCGCCGAGCGCCCTCCGGCCTCGCCGCCCACCGAACGGCTGCAGGGCGAGGTACGACTGGTCGACGGTCAGCTGCAGTTTCGCAGTTGCCAGGGGCAGCGCACGCTGAAACTGCTGGACCCGGCCGCCACCGGCCTGCCGGATGACGCACTGGCGTTGATGGTCGGCAGCGACGATCGCCTGTTCGCCGATCTGCGCGGCACGCTCCGCCAGCCGGGCCCGGGCGTCACCGGTCAACTGGCGCTGAGCCGCGTGTATCGCCTGCAGCGCGAAGGCCATGGCTGCAACGATGAAGACTTCAAGCACCTGCTGCTACGGGCCAGCGGCAACGAGCCGGGCTGGACGCTGAACGCGACCACGCGTGGCCTGCTGCTCGCGCGCCAGGGCCAGGCGCCGGTAGCCTTGCCCTACCTGGAAGAACAACTGCCCGGCGGCCAGCTCAACCTCAGCAGCGAAGCCAACGGCCTGCAACTGGATCTCTGGGTCGCGCCGCAACGCTGCGTCGACAGCGCCAGCGGCACCATCAGCCATCTGACGGCGGAACTGCGCCTGGGTGGCCAGACCTTGCGCGGCTGCGCGTACTACGGTGGCGCGCGCGACGACTGAATTCACCAATGCGGGGCGTTCGCCGCGCGTCACCTGTCCTGAAAGAACAGTATCCATGAACAACGCCCTGAACCTGCTGCACCCCTACCCTTTCGAGAAACTGCGCGGCCTGCTCGCCGGCATCCAGCCACCGGCCGGCAAGCGCCCGATCGCCCTGTCGATCGGCGAGCCCAAGCACCGCTCGCCGGATTTCGTCGCCCAGGCACTGGCGGACAATCTCGACCAGTTGGCCGTTTATCCGACCACGCTCGGCCTGCCGGCGCTGCGCGAGGCCATCGCCGGCTGGTGCGAGCGGCGTTTCCGCCTGGCCGAAGGCGCGCTGGACCCGGCGCGCCAGGTACTGCCGGTCAACGGCACGCGCGAAGCGCTGTTCGCCTTCACCCAGGCCGTGGTCGAGCGCGAACGCGACGGCCTGGTGATCAGCCCCAACCCTTTCTACCAGATCTACGAAGCGCGGCGCTGCTCGCCGGCGCCACGCCGCATTACCTGCCGTGCCTGGCGCAGAACGGCTTCAACCCGGACTTCGACGCGGTGCCGGCCGACGTCTGGCAGCGCTGCCAGATACTCTTCCTCTGCTCGCCCGGCAACCCGACCGGCGCGCTGGTGCCGCTGGAGACCCTGCAGACGCTCATCGCGCTGGCCGACGAGCATGACTTCGTCATCGCTGCGGACGAGTGCTACAGCGAGCTGTATTTCGACGAAGCCAATCCCCCGGCGGGCCTGCTGAGCGCCTGCGCCGCACTGGGCCGCAACGATTTCAAGCGCTGCGTGGTCTTCCACAGCCTGTCCAAGCGCTCGAACCTGCCGGGGCTGCGCTCGGGCTTCGTCGCCGGCGATGCCGACATCCTCAAGGCCTTCCTGCTCTATCGCACCTACCATGGTTGCGCCATGCCGGTACAGACGCAGCTGGCCAGCATCGCCGCCTGGAACGACGAGATCCACGTGCGCGCCAACCGCGAGCTCTATCGCGCCAAGTTCGATGCCGTGCTGGAGATTCTCGCGCCGGTCATGGACGTGCAACGCCCGGACGGCGGCTTCTACCTGTGGCCGAAAACGCCCATGGACGACCAGCAGTTCGCCCGCGAGCTGTTCGCCCGCGAGCATGTGACCGTGGTGCCCGGCTCGTACCTGTCGCGCGAAGTGGATGGTTTCTCCCCGGGCGCCGGGCGCGTGCGCATGGCGCTGGTCGCGCCATTGGCCGAATGCATCGAGGCCGCGCAGCGTATCCGCGCCTTCGTCGCCAGCCTCTGACAAGCCTGGCATGAACCGGACGCCCGGCGTCCGGTTGCGCCGGCTCAGGCAACGCCGGGCGGAATCCCGTCCTTGCCGTAATCGCGTAGCTTTTCCAGGTTTTCCGGTTTCATGTGCTCCGGCACGTCCGCGCCCTGGTGCTGGTCGCAAGGCGCTGGCTGGTCGTCGCCGTGTTGCTCGTCGATACGCTCGTCATGTTCGCTCATGCTGCGCCTCCTTGGTCAGATGGCGTGTTCTTCCCAGATCAGCTGGCCCTCGTCGCTGACTTCTATCACTTTAGTCAAAGCCGCCTCGGCAATCGCCTCGGCCTCCGATGCCAGTGCATAGGTGCGGCCGTTGGCGACCTTGAAGATATGCAGGTGCTCGTCACCGTCGCGTCGCTTGAGGGCGATCACCGCCTCGAATGCATCCCCGGCCGGCACCGCCGAGGAGATCGCCTCGAAGTTCTCGAAATGCTTGCGTGCCATACCCGCCACCTCACCGTTGCGATTGTCATCAATGGACAACAACACCCGTGTAAAAGGTCGAAGCCCTTGTCTGAACCGACCCACTCGAAGGACGCTCTGACGTTTCATGGGCAACCAGGAGAGTTCACATGGTTATGAACGAACACTACGCACCAATCGAACCGACCCGCGCCGAGGTGGATGCCATGGACGGCCCCGTGCTGTTGGAGTTCGGCACGCCCTGGTGCGGCCACTGCCGCGCCGCGCAACCGCTATTGGCCGCCGCGCTGGCCGGTCGCGCGGGCATCCACCACCTGAAGATCGAAGATGGCCCCGGCCGGCCGCTGGGGCGTTCGTTCCGGGTCAAGCTGTGGCCGACCCTGATTCTGCTGGAAAAGGGCCAGGAACTCGCGCGCGTGGTGCGCCCGGAGAGTGAGCGCGCCGTCGAGCAGGCCCTGGGCGAGGCAGGCAAACATTGAGCGGGCGAAGGCGGCGGCACTGGCCGGCCACCCATGGCATAATCCGCCGTCCAGTTTTGCAGGAGTCTTGGAGAGTCGTTCTATGTCCGAAGAAAACCAGGGATTGCGCCTTTACGGCATCAAGGCCTGCGACACCATGAAGAAGGCGCGTAACTGGCTCGACGAACACGGGCAGAGCTATCACTTCCACGACTACAAGAGCGTCGGCATCGACCGCGCCCACCTCGAAGCCTGGTGCGAGGAACACGGCTGGCAGACCATACTCAACCGTGCAGGCACCACCTTCCGCAAGCTGGACGACGCGCAGAAGGCCGATCTTGACCAGGCCAGGGCCATCGAGCTGATGTTGGCCCAGCCGTCGATGATCAAACGCCCGGTACTCGACCTGGGCGACAGAACCCTGATCGGCTTCAAGCCCGATCTCTACGCTGCCGCACTGGCAACCCCGAACTGACAGCCGCCCGCAGCGTCGGCGCGGCCACTAAAAAGGATAATCCCATGTCTGCAACTCTCTTCAGCCTCGCCTTCGGCGTCGGCACCCAGAACCGCCAGGGCGACTGGCTGGAAGTGTTCTACGCGCAGCCGCTGCTGCAGCCGGCCGGCGAACTGGTCGCCGCCATCGCGCCGCTGCTGGGCTATGCCGGCGGCAACCAGGCGATCGCCATCAGCACTACCCAGGCCGCGCAACTGGCCGATGCGCTGAAACCGCTGGATGCCAGCCAGCATGCATTGCTGACCCGCCTGGCGGAAAGCCAGCGGCCGCTGGTGGCCACCCTGCTGGCCGAGGACGCGGCGCTGACCTCGACGCCCGAGGCCTACCTCAAGCTGCACCTGCTCTCCCATCGCCTGGTCAAGCCGCACGGCCTGAATCTGGCCGGCATCTTCCCGCTGCTGCCCAACGTCGCCTGGACCACCCAGGGTGCGGTGGACCTGGGCGAACTGGCCGAGCGTCAGCTGGAAGCCCGCCTGAAGGGCGATCTGCTGGAAGTGTTCTCGGTGGACAAGTTCCCGAAGATGACCGACTACGTGGTGCCGGCCGGCGTGCGCATCGCCGATACCGCCCGCGTGCGCCTCGGCGCCTATGTCGGTGAAGGCACCACGGTGATGCATGAGGGCTTCATCAACTTCAACGCCGGCACCGCAGGCCCGGGCATGATCGAAGGCCGCGTCTCGGCCGGCGTGTTCGTCGGCAAGGGTTCGGACCTGGGCGGCGGCTGCTCGACCATGGGTACCCTCTCCGGCGGCGGCAACATCGTCATTTCCGTCGGCGAAGGCTGCCTGATCGGCGCCAATGCCGGCATCGGCATTCCGCTGGGCGACCGCAACACCGTGGAATCGGGCCTGTACATCACCGCCGGCACCAAGGTCAGCCTGCTCGACGAGAACGACCAGCTGGTGAAGGTGGTCAAGGCCCGCGAACTGGCCGGCCAGAGCGACCTGCTGTTCCGCCGCAACTCGCAGAGCGGCGCCGTGGAGTGCAAGACCCACAAGTCGGCCATCGAACTGAACGAGGCGCTGCACGCGCATAACTGATCGCAAGCTGGAAGCCATGAGCTAGAAGCTGGAAGTAACAGCGAGCTGTCTTGACTTCCAGCTTCCAGCTTCAGGCTTACCGCTATGCTTGTTTCCCCCTGGCGCGCCGATTTCCCCGCGCTGGCCGTGCTCGAAGCGCAGGGCCAGACCTATCTCGACAGCGCCGCCACCGCGCAGAAGCCGCAGGCGCTGATAAACGCCCTGACCGGCTACTACACCTGCGGCGCCGCCAACGTGCACCGCGCCCAGCACCAGCCCGCCGAACGCGCCACCCGCGCCTACGAGGACGCACGGATCAAGCTGGCCAAGTGGCTCAACGCCGCCAGCCCGACCGAGATCGTCTTCACCCGCGGCGCGACCGAGGCGCTGAACCTGCTCGCCTATGGCCTGGAGCACCTGATCGCAGCCGGTGACGAAATCGTCATCAGCGCCCTCGAACACCACGCCAACCTGCTGCCCTGGCAGCAGCTGGCCAGGCGCCGCAGCGCGCACCTCGTGGTACTGCCGATCGACGCCGCCGGGCGCATCGATCTCGACGCGGCAGCCGAGCTGATCGGCCCGCGTACTCGTTTGCTCGCCGTCAGCCAGCTGTCCAACGTGCTCGGCAGCTGGCAGCCGCTCGTGCGCTTGCTGGCCCTGGCCAAGGCCCGGGGTGCGCTGACCGTCGTCGACGGCGCCCAGGGCGTGGTCCATGGCCGCCACGACATGGCCACGCTGGGCTGTGACTTCTACGTGCTGTCCAGCCACAAGCTCTACGGCCCGGACGGCGTCGGCGCCCTCTATGGCCGCGGCGAATCACTGCTGCAGCTGCGCCACTGGCAGTTCGGCGGCGAGATGGTGCGGATCGCCGACTACCAGAACGCCGAGTTCCATGCCGCGCCACTGGGCTTCGAGGCCGGCACGCCGCCGATTTCCGGAGTGATCGCTTTCGGCGCCACGCTGGACTACCTGGCAAGCCTCGATGCCGCCACCGTCGGTGCGCACGAGCAGGCCCTGCACGCTCGGCTGCTTGCCGGCCTCGAAGCACGCGCCGGCATCCGCCTGCTTGGCGCACCGCAGGCGGCGCTGGCCAGCTTCGTGGTCGACGGCGTGCATCATGCGGACCTCGGCCACCTGCTCACCGAGCAGGGCATCGCCGTGCGCAGCGGCAACCATTGCGCCATGCCCTTGATGAAGCACCTCGGCCTTGAGGGCGCGACCCGCGTTTCGCTCGGGCTGTACAGCGACGGCGCGGACCTAGAGCGCTTCTTCGCCGCGCTGGACCAGGCCCTGGAGCTGCTGCGATGAACGAATTGCCAAAAGTCGCCCGCGAAGCCCTGGCGGCATTCGACCAGGCGCCCGGCTGGGAACAGCGTGCGCGCCTGCTGATGCAGTGGGGAGAGCGGCTGGAGCCGGTCGCCGACGACGAACGCAGCGACGCCAACCTGGTCGCGGGCTGCGAGAGCCGCGTCTGGCTGCTCGGCGAGCAGGAGGACGGTCGCTGGCATTTCCGCGCCGCCAGCGACGCCCGGTTGTTGCGCGGCCTGCTGGCCGTACTGCTGGCGCGGGTCGATGGCCTGGATGCCGACACGCTGGCGGCGGTCGACGTGGCCGACTGGTTCGCCCGCCTCGGCCTGTCGCGCCAGCTCTCGCCGTCGCGCAGCAACGGCATGAACGCCGTGCTGCAACGCATGCAGGAACTGACCGGGCAACGCTGACCCGGCGCGGAAATCAGCGCTTGCGCAGGATCACGCTACCGATCGAATAGCCGGCGCCGAACGAGCTGAGTACCCCGAGGCTGCCGCTGGGCAGGTCGTCCTGGTGCTTGTGGAAGGCGATCACCGAGCCGGCCGAACTGGTGTTGGCGTAGCTGTCGAGGATCACCGGCGCCTCCTGCTCGGTGGCGTCGCGGCCCAGCAGCCGGCGCACGATCAGGTGGTTCATGTTGAGGTTGGCCTGGTGCAGCCAGAAGCGCTTCACCGACTCCACCGCGATGCCGTTCTCGCCCAGGTGCTCGCCGATCAGCTCCGCCACCATCGGGCAGACTTCCTTGAACACCTTGCGACCTTCCTGGATGAACAGCTTGTCCGGGTCGTTCATGTGCTCTTCGGCGGCGCGGTTGAGGAAGCCGAAGTTGTTGCGGATGTTGTTGGAGAATTCGGTCGCCAGCTTGGTGCTGACCACATCCCACTGATGGGCGGAAGTCGCCAGGTCCGCGCGCTCGATGATCACCGCGGTGCAGGCGTCGCCGAAGATGAAATGGCTGTCGCGGTCGCGGAAGTTCATGTGCCCGGTGCAGATTTCCGGGTTGACCATCAGGATCGCCCTCGCCTGGCCGAGCTTGACGCTGTTGGCCGCATTCTGGATGCCGAAGGTGGCCGAGGAACAGGCCACGTTCATGTCGAAGCCGAAGCCCTTGATGCCGAGCGCCGCCTGCACCTCGATGGCGATGGCTGGATAGGGACGCTGCAGGTTGGAACAGGCGACGATCACGCCATCCAGGTCGGCCGCGGTCTTGCCCGCGCGCGCCAGCGCCTGCTCGGCGGCCTTGACCGACATCTCGCAGAGGATCGACCACTCGTCGTTGCTGCGCTCGGGAATCCGCGGGACCATGCGCTCGGGATCGAGGATACCGGCCTTGTCGGTGACGTAGCGGCTCTTGATGCCCGAGGCCTTCTCGATGAAGGCCGAGCTGGATTCGGGCAGCGGCTGGATCTCGCCGGCCTCGATGGCGGCGGCGTTGGCGCTGTTGAAGCGATGGACGTAGGTATTGAAGGACTCCACGAGCTCGTCGTTGGAGATACTGCTGGCAGGGGTGTAAAGGCCGGTACCGCTGATGACGACGTTATGCACGGTCGTTCCTCTCGCATATTGGCTGATCGTACTGACGTTGGGATGGAGCGTTGGCCCAGAGCCAATCCCGATCATTCCAGCGCCTTCTTATGGCGGCTATTGTGCACGAAAAGCCGAAAGAATCCGTAACATTGCGCAGTTTGATGGGCCAAAGAGTCGAATCGCCCGGCACATTGTTCAGTGACCGTACAGTCTGAAATGCAAAGAGGGCGCCCCAGCCGCCCTCGCGTTGCATCAGGCTGCCTGGCGGGTCACTCGATCCCCTGCCCCAGCACGACGCCATCGACCTTCTGGCCGTACAGATTGACGCCATCGTTGGCGTGGTAGCGAAGCCGGGTCTTCTCCACCGACCCCTCGACCAGGCGCGGGTCCTGCGGCCGTTCATGGCTGTTCATGTAGGCCGCCACGTGCCAGGCCTCGTCGTCGCCGAGCGTGCCGCCCTTGCCCAGCGGCATGCTTTCCTTGATGAAAGCCGCCGCCGTGTTGATGCGGTGCATCCCGGCGCCCCAGTTGAACGAGTCCCGGCCCCACAGCGGCGGGAACACGTAGGTGTCCCCGGCCTTCTGCCCCTGGCCATCGTCACCGTGGCAGACCGCGCACTGCTCGGCATAGATCTGCCGGCCCTTGGCGATATCGAAGCCGCCCTGGGGTTGCGGCACTTCCGGATAGGCACGCCCCGGCAGTTCCTGGCCAGTCGGCGCGCCGCTGGACAGCCAGTAGGAATAGGCGGTCAGCGCGTTGATCACATGGCTGTCGGCCGCCGGCGGCGTGCCATTCATGCTGAACTGGAAGCAGCCCTGCATGCGCTCGGCATAGCTGTTCACCTTGTCGTTCTTCTTCCGGTACGCCGGGTACATCGGATAGGCACCCCAGAGCGGCGCGGAATTGGCCTTGCGCCCCTGCTCGATATGGCAGTTGGTGCAGTTCATGCCGTTGCCTACATATTCCGCCGCGTATTTCTGAGTATCGACGAAGATCGCCCGGCCCTGCTTCACCAGCTCGCCATAGGCATTGGCCGGCAGGTCTTTTTCCTGCGGCGGCTGGAAATACGCCTCGCCTGCCGTCCTGGAGGCTTTCTGTGTCAGTTGCGACTGGTCGTCCATGCTGATCTCGGCGGCGTGCAGCGAGCCGCCAACAGTCATGGCCAGGAGTGCGGACATCACGGCTTTCATTGGCTGGCCTCCTTGTGCCCCAGGCCGGCGAAATAGTCGGATGCGGCCTGAACCTCGGCATCGGTCATCGAGCGGGCGATATGGCCCATCAGATCATTCGGGTCGTTCTTGCGGGTTCCCTGGCGCCAGGCATCGAGCTGAGCCCGGAGATACTGCGCGGACTGCCCGGCCAGCGGCGGGAAGCTCTCGCCGACACCGACGCCCCCGGGGCCGTGGCAGGCGACGCATTCTGGGATGTTGCGCTCCCAGGCGCCGCGCAGGGCCAGGACCTCACCGGCACCTTCGGCTTTCTCGCCACGCCCGGCACCGGCCATGAACGGCGCGGGCATCGCCGCCAGCGCCGCGGTAACGGCCTGAATCTCCTCGTCGCTCAATGCCGCAGCGATCGGCTGCATGATCGGATTGGCCCGGCTCCCCGAACGGAAATCCGCGAGCTGCTTGGCGCTGTAGCCAGCCGCGAGACCGGCGAGGCGCGGGAAACCACCGGCCGCCATACCCATCCCATCGGCGCCATGGCAAGTGCCACAGGCCATGGCGGCGGGATTGGCACCTCCTTGTGTGTAGATCTTTTGTCCATCGGCAGCCTGTGCCTGCATCGCCAGCAACAATGCAGCCACGCCTGCCAGGGGCCAGCGGGGAAATGTCATGTAAGAAAGCCTCGTCAGCGCTGTCGTTATTATCGTGTCGCCCGCCTTGGCATCGCTTCGCTCGATGCTCTCGGCGAAGCGACCGCGGCGACTTGTCGCACCGATGGAAGCTATCACAGCCTTCCGCCCGACCTCCAGAAAAAGAATAAGCTTAGAACTCATTCGAATATAACCCAGCAAAACACTGCGACAATGCCGTGCCGCGCGTGCGTGCCGAGTCGGTCCTTGGTTATGCTTGTGCGCCCTCTCCCGCAGGATCTCCCCATGAAAGCCCCACTTCTCGAACTGCTCACGCTCATCAGCTCGGGCTGCATGACGGAGGAGGAAATCAGCCGGATAGCCGACGAGGCGGCCCAGGCCTATGCCGACCCGCAGGCTTTCCTGCTGGCCAATCCCGATATCAACTACGACGACGACTTCCCGATCCCGCTCGGCGAATGGGTTGTGGTCGGCAGCCTGCCGGACACCGTGCTGTTCCAGGGCGACGACTACGAGCAGCTGTTCAGCCAGATCGTCGCCTCCTTCGGCAAGGATGTTGCTTCGTGCTCAAGGCCAAGCAGCTTGCCAAGACCGAGCCGCTGAAGGCGCTGAACCGCATCCAGGTCCAACTCAGCAGTCTCTATCCGGAGAAAGGCGGCTACGTGCTGGTGGACTTCAGCGAGCCACTGGACGACGAACTGCAGGCGGTGCTGGTCTACACCTGCGACCTGGAACGGGTGCTGCAACTGGCGGTGGAGGTGGGCATCTATGCCGCGCCGTCGCTCGAAGCACTACGCGCCGAGTCGTAGATCGGGGAGCCCGCGAAGCCCGACGAGCGTGGAGTCAGACCCGGGGCTTCGGCGCTGCGCGCCTCAACCGCAACCTACCGGCCATTGCACACGTAGGTTGGGTTGAGCACCGCGAAGCCCAACGCGTGCCATACCGAACACCGCCAGGCGCAGATCGACTAGCCTACCCCCTGCCGGCATTTCGCCGCAGCGGCTCCAGCAGGGGCGACAGGCCGTTATGGTCGATCTCCTGCATCAGCGCCAGCAGGCGGCCGAGGTCGCCGGGCGGGAAACCGACCCGGGCGAACCAGTTGAGGTAATGCCCGGGCAGATCGGCGATCAGGCGCCCCTTGTACTTGCCATAGGGCATCGTCTGGATGAGCAGGCGTTGGAGGTCTTCGGGTTTCATGAACGAATGCGTGGCAGGGTCCAGCCGCGCATAGTGCCACAGCCGTGGCAGCCGATGGCCGGGAAGATAGCGCATTGCCTTTTACCGATTGGTAGATAAACGGCCCGCCTTGAAAAGGCATCGTTATAAAGCAATGCGCCACGACAGCCGCGAAGGCCCATGCCAGGGCCCTTCCCGATGGCAGCCCCGGTTCGCTTGAAAAATCAATCCACCCGATAGTTTGTCTCTATTTTCTCCCTCGGCGGTTCTGTCCTAGGCCTGTCTTACGGCTCGTCCGTCCGTAAGCCCTTCCACCGAGGAGAAGAACAAGATGACTGCACCTCAATCCGGGGCCTGCCTCGCCGTCGCGCTCGGCATCGCCCTCACGTGTTCCGGCGCCCAAGCCGCCGACGACGAGGTCCCCACCAGCTATTCCCCCGTGGTGATCACCGAGAAGTTCGAGACGATCATGCAACGCATGTCGGCCGACAAGGACGGCATTCTGAAAAAGCACCAGGACCTGCTGGAGCAGCGCTACGACCTCGCGGACAAGCCCGTCGAGGGCCTGCAGATGAGCCGCGGCAAGCCGATCCAGGGCGGCGTGCGGGTCAAGCTGCCGAGCGGTACGAGTTGGGATGACCTGGCCAAGCTGAGCCCCGAGGATATCCGCCAGCAGAAGCGCTTCCCCCTCGGTTTCATGCCGCTGCCCCACCCCAATCATCCCGAGGGCGGCATGGTCTTTCCGCAGTTCCACATCGACGAGGTGAAGCGGATCGAGGGGCGCGACCTCACCCGCTTCGACCTGGACTTCGACCTGCCGGACCATTTCCTTCCCGAATTCCCGGCGCCGATCTTCCTCACCACCCGACCGGACCTGGGCGACGTCTCCCAGGGCAAGCTGGTGAACATCCGCAACTTCTTCGAGCTGTTCAACGGCATCCTCAATCCCAAGCAGCTCGAAGGCCTGCGCCTGCTGGTGACGCCGTTCCCGCAGCAGCAGTTCAATGCCACCGACGACCGCCGCAGCGAACACCCGCACACCGGCGTCGCCTGCCTGGATTGCCACGCCAACGGCCATACCAATGCCGCCACCCACCTGGCCGGCGACGTGCGTCCGCAGAAATTCCGCCACCGCATCGACACCCCGACCCTGCGCGGCGTGAACATCCAGCAGATCTTCGGCTCCCAGCGGGCGCTGAAATCGGTCGAGGACTTCACCGAGTTCGAGCAGCGCGCCGCCTACTTCGATGGCGATCCGGTGCTGGCGACGAAGAAGGGGGTGAACATTCTCGAACGCGGCAGCCAGGTGCACTTCATGGCCGAGTTCCAGGCACTGCTCGACTTTCCGCCGGCGCCCAAGCTCAACGTCGACGGTCGCCTCGATCCGGCCAAGGCCAGCGAGCAGGAGCTGCGCGGCGAAAAAATCTTCCATGGCAAGGGTGCCTGCGCCGGCTGCCATGTACCGCCCTACTACACCGACAACCTGATGCACAACCTGAAGACCGAGCGTTTCTACGAGCCGCAGGAATACAACGGCGCCATGGCGGTTGGCGACGGCCCGATCAAGAACTTCCCCCTGCGCGGCATCAAGGAGTCGCCGCCGTACCTGCATGACGGTCGCCTGCTGACCCTGGAAGACACCGTGGAATTCTTCAATCTGGTCCTGCACCGCAACCTGAACCAGCAGGAGAAGGCCGACCTGGTCGCCTTCCTGCGCACCCTTTGAACGCGATATCCGGCGTCCGCTCAGGGCGCCGGATAAAGCCCGCCTATGCCGCGCATAGAAAGGCTTCGCTGGCACGCCCCGGTAGCCGGAAAGACAATGGCGACCGACACGGCGAAAGCATTCGCCACCTTGCCAACGGAGAAGCCGCGATGTCGCAAGCCCCCAAGCACACCCCGGAACTGGATGACGCCACACTGGCCTTCGCCGAGCAGGTCTTCGACAGCGCGCGCAGCGGTGACAGCGCCCGCCTCGGCGAGCTGCTGGCACAAGGCATGCCGGCCAACCTGCGCAATCATGCCGGCGACAGCCTGCTGATGCTCGCCAGCTACCACGGTCATCGGGAGGCCGCCCGCACCTTGCTGGGGTACGGCGCCGACCCGCAGTTGCGCAACCACCGCGGCCACACGCCACTGGCCGGCGCGGCCTTCAAGGGCGACCTGGCGATGATCGAGCTGCTGCTGGAGCACGGCGCCGACGTCGAGGGCCGCTGCGAAGACGGCAAGACCGCATTGATGATGGCCGCCATGTTCAACCGCACGGAAATCGTCGCATACCTCATCGCCCGGGGCGCCGATCCGCGCGCCACGGACGCCGGCGGCGCCACGCCACTGGCCGCGGCAACCATGATGGGCGCACTGGATACCCAGGCGCAGCTGCGGCGCATCGTCGGCTAGCGCAGTTTCCGGTGCCGGGCACGGGCGATCAGTCGGCGACCAGCGTCAATTCGGGCGGCCGTTGCCACTCGGCGATGGCGATCCGGTTGCGCCCCTGGCGCTTGGCCTCGTAAAGCGCCTGGTCGGCCGCCTTGAGCCAGCCGAGCGTATCGTCCATGCCTGGATCGAACTCCGCGATACCGATGCTCAGGCTGGCGCTCAGCTTGGGTGCCAGGGGCAAGTCCAGTTCGGCGATCTCATCGCGCAGGCGCTCCAGCACCTCCCAGGCATCCCGGCGCGCGCCCCCGGCAGTACGGCACAGAACTCGTCGCCACCGTAACGGCCGGGCATATCCTCGGCACGCAGGTTGCGGCGGATACACTGGCCGACCTGACGCAGCAACTCATCGCCGAGGACATGGCCATAGCGGTCGTTGACGTGCTTGAAATTGTCCAGGTCGATCAGCGCCAGGCTGGCGACGCCTCCGGCCCCCTTGCAGTGGGAGAACTCCAGCTGCAGCAGTTCGTTCCAGTAGCCACGATTGAACAGCCCGGTCAGGCTGTCGGTGCGGCTCAGGCTACGCAGCGCCCGCTTGTTCTCGCCCAACTGATAGGCCAGGCGATAGAGCACCATGCCGATGGTCAGCGGATGGACGATGAGCATCGGCAGGCAGGCATACAGCTGCGCCTGGCTGGTTTGCGGGGAGAAACCGAAGCCCAGCAGCAGCACCGAGACCAGCATGCCCAGCAATTGCACCACCAGCCCCTGCAGGACGAAGCGCGCACCGCCGGTCGCGGTATTGTTCATCGCCAGCATCGACAGCAGAACCGCCGAGGGCAGCACATTGAATTGCATGGTGGCGATCCAGAAGCCGCCCATCAGCGAGTCGAACAGCACGAAACGCTTTTCGAGATGCGACGTCGAAGGCGATCGCCGGGAAAGATAGAGCGCCACCGACGGCCACAGGTAGCAGAAGGCGATCAGCAGCCCCCACAGCCACAGGGGCGTTTCGCGCGACCAGAACACCGCGGCGACGCAGAAGAATCCCACCGCCAGGCCGATGGCACGCGGATAGAACGCACGCCGGGCGAAGGACGCCCCAGGCTTGGGGAGTACGGCAGAAGGGTTCACGAGCGCACCCGCTCTTCAGGACCGGAATGGCCTTCAATATAGCTCGGCGCCATCATTGTGGGCGATACCGACAGGTTGGCTCGCCGCCCCGGCGTCAACCACGCCCGATATCGGCAAAAACCGCCCGGGTATGCTCGGCCAGCAGCGCCGGCGCCAGTTCCACCTCGAGCCCCCGGCGGCCGGCGCTCACATGGATGGTCGGTTGCGCCTGTGCGGAACTGTCGATGAAGGTTCGCAGGCGTTTCTTCTGCCCCAGCGGCTGATGCCGCCGACCAGGTAGCCGGTGGCACGCTGGGCCACCAGCGGATCGGCCATCTCCGCCTTCTTCACTCCCGCCGCCTGCGCCAGGCCTTGAGATCGAGCGTTCCGGCCACGGGCACCACGGCCACCAGCAACTCGTTCTTCTCGCTGCAGGCCAGCAGCGTCTTGAAGACCCGGGCCGGCTCCAGGCCGAGCTTTTCCGCCGCCTCCAGACCGTAGGAGGCGGACTTGGGATCATGTTCGTAAGCGTGCACGCGGTGTTCGGCACGGGCTTTCTTCAGCAGGTCGATGGCGGGTGTCATTGCTTTGTAGTACGAGTGGTGATGAATGCCTGTACCTTAGGGGCTGTTCCCGTTTCGTCGCAAGCCGCGAACGAGACGGGAACGGACCCTGGCAGGCCAACGAATCGGTGGTTAGCAGCACTCATGAATCATCCTCCTCTCGCTCCGCTCGCGGAAGTCTACGACCTGGCCGTGGTCGGCGGCGGCATCAATGGCGCCGGAATCGCCGCGGATGCCGCCGGCCGTGGCCTCTCGGTGTTTCTCTGCGAGCAGGGCGACCTGGCCGGGCATACCTCCTCGGCCAGCAGCAAGCTGCTGCATGGCGGCCTGCGCTACCTGGAGCACTACCACCTGCGGCTGGTGCGCGAAGCGTTGGCCGAGCGCGAAGTGCTGCTGGCCAAGGCTCCGCACATCGTCACTCCGCTGCGCTTCGTGCTGCCCTACCGCCCGCACCTGCGCCCGTCGTGGATGATCCGCACCGGCCTGTTTCTCTACGACAACCTCGGCAAGCGGGAAAGGCTGGACGGCTCGCGCAGCCTGCGTTTCGCCGCCGACAGCCCGCTCAAGGCCGAGATCAGCCAAGGCTTCGAGTATTCCGATTGCTGGGTCGACGACGCCCGGCTGGTGGTACTCAATGCCATGGCCGCCCGCGAGCACGGTGCGCACATCCACACCCGCACCCGTTGTGTCAGCGCGCGCAGCAGCAAGGGCCTCTGGCATCTGCATCTGGAGCGGATGGACGGCAGCCGCCTCTCCATCCGTGCCCGCGCGCTGGTGAACGCCGCCGGCCCCTGGGTCGCACAATTCATCCGGGACGAACTCAGGCAGGCCCCACCTCACGGCATCCGCCTGATCCAGGGCAGCCACCTGGTGGTCCCGAAGCTCTACGAGGGAGAACACGCCTATATCCTGCAGAACGAGGACCGGCGCATCGTCTTCGTGATCCCCTATCTCGGCCAGTTCAGCCTGATCGGCACCACCGATCACGAGTACCGCGGTGACCCGGCCCGGGTGAAGATCACCGACGACGAGATCGACTACCTGCTGGCCATCGTCAACGCCCACTTCCGGCATCCGTTGACACGCGCCGACATCCGCCACAGCTATGCCGGCGTCAGGCCGTTGTGCGACGACGAGTCCGACCAGCCTTCGGCCATCACCCGCGACTACACCCTGGCGCTGAGCATGCAGCCGGGCGAAGCGCCGCTGCTTTCGGTGTTCGGCGGCAAGCTGACCACCTACCGCAAGCTCGCCGAAGCCGCGCTGGCGGAGCTGGCACCGCTGTTCCCGGAAATGCAGCCGGCCTGGACGCGGGATGCGCCATTGCCCGGCGGGGAAAACCTCAGCGATCCCGCCAGCCTCGCCGATGCCCTGTGCACCAGCTATCCCTGGCTGCCGGGGCCGATCGCCCGGCGCTGGGCGCGCAGCTACGGCAGCCGCAGCTGGCTGTTGCTCAAGGGCACGCAAGGCTGGAAGACCTCGGCGAGTGCTTCGGCGCCGGCCTGTACGCCCGCGAAGTGGACTACCTGATCGTCGAGGAGTGGGCCTTGAGCCTGGACGACATCCTCTGGCGCCGCAGCAAGCTCGGGCTGTTCATGCAGCCCGACGAGTGCGAACGCCTGCAGCGCTACCTGGACGGGCGTTCCGCTGACCGCCTGACGACATTCGAACGGGTCGCCCAGGGCTGAAAGGCATTACCCGTAGGAGCCGGCTTGCTGGCGATCCTGCCCGCTGATCGCGAGCAAGCTCGCGCCTACAGGTGCAGCGCACCACTACGCTAATGCGCTCTCGGCCTAGCCCCGCAACCGCCGCGCCGCCGCCACCATGTTCACCAGCGCCGCTTCGGTCTCCGCCCAGCCGCGGGTCTTCAGCCCGCAATCGGGGTTGACCCACAGGCGCTCGGCCGGGATGCGCTCGGCGGCCTTCTCCAGCAACTGCACCATCTCCGCGGTATCCGGCACCCGCGGCGAGTGGATGTCGTAGACGCCCGGGCCGATGTCATTGGGATAGTCGAAGGCGCGGAAGGCTTCCAGCAGCTCCATCTGCGAGCGCGAGGTCTCGATGGTGATGACGTCGGCATCCATCGCGGCGATCGACTCGATCACGTCGTTGAACTCGCTGTAGCACATGTGGGTATGGATCTGGGTTTCGTCGCGCACCCCGCTGGCGCACAGGCGGAACGTCTCCACGGCCCAGTCCAGATAGTGCTGCCAGTCGGCCTTGCGCAGCGGCAAGCCTTCGCGGAACGCCGCCTCGTCGATCTGGATGATGCGGATGCCGGCGGCCTCCAGGTCGCAGACCTCGTCGCGGATCGCCAGCGCCAGCTGCCGGGCCTGCACTTCGCGCGGCACGTCCTCGCGGGCGAACGACCACATCAGCATGGTCACCGGGCCGGTGACCATGCCCTTCATCACCTTGTCGGTCTGCTGCTGGGCGTAGCGGATCCACGCCACCGTCATCGGCTGCGGCCGGCTCAGGTCGCCGTAGATCACCGCCGGCTTGACGCAGCGCGAGCCGTAGCTCTGCACCCAGCCGAAGCGGGTGAAGGCATAGCCGTCGAGCTGCTCGGCGAAATACTCGACCATGTCGTTGCGCTCCGCCTCGCCATGCACCAGCACGTCCAGGCCGATCTGCTCCTGCACCGCCACGGCATGTCGGATTTCCGCCTGCATCGCCTCGCTGTAGTCGCCCAGCGACAGCTTGCCCTGCTTGTAGGCCTGGCGCGCCAGGCGGATCGCCGGCGTCTGTGGGAACGAACCGATGGTGGTGGTGGGGAATGGCGGCAGGTCGAGGCGCGCCCGCTGCTGTTCGATCCGCACCGCGAAGGCGGAAGCCCGCTGGCTGTCTCGCGGCTCGATGGCGGCCAGGCGTGCCTGCACCGCGGGCTTGTGGATACGCGGCGACTGCGCCCGCGCCGCCTGCACCGCGCAGCTTTGCGCCAGCGCCGCCTGGACGCCGGCATCCTGCGGCGCATCGACGGCGCGGGCGAGTGTGGCGACCTCGGCGCACTTCTGCACGGCGAAGGCCAGCCAGCTCTTCAGCTCGTCGTCGAGCCGATCCTCGCGCTGCAGGTCCACCGGGCTGTGCAGCAGCGAGCAGGACGGCGCCAGCCACAGGCGCTCGCCGAGGCGCTCGGCGGCATGCCGCACCACCTCCAGCGCCTTGTCCAGGTCGCAGCGCCAGACGTTGCGACCATTGACCAGCCCCAGCGACAGCACCTTGTAGGCCGGCAACCGGTCGAGAATCACCGGGTACTGCTCCGGTGCGCGCACCAGGTCGATATGCAGACCGTCCACCGGCAGCGTCGCGGCCAGGCCGAGGTTGTCCTCCAGGCTGCCGAAATAGGTGGCGACCAGTTTCTTCAGTGGCGCGCGCTGCAGCAGGTTGTAGGCCCGTTCGAAGGCGTTCTTCCAGTCCTGCGGCAGGTCCAGCGCGAGGATCGGCTCGTCGAGCTGCACCCACTCGACGCCCTGCGTCGCGAGCCGCTCGAGGATTTCGCCGTACACCGGCAGCAGGCGCTCGAGCAGCTCCAGCTTGTCGAAATCGACCTCGCCCTTGAGCTTGCCCAGCCAGAGATAGGTCAGCGGGCCGATCAGCACCGGCTTGATGGCGTATCCCAGCGCCTGCGCTTCCTCGACTTCCTCGAACAGCTGGGTCCAGGACAGCCGGAACTGCTGGTCGGCAGTGAATTCCGGGACCAGGTAGTGATAGTTGGTATCGAACCACTTGGTCATTTCCTGCGCCTGTGCGCCGCCGCAGCAGCTTTTCGCCACGCCCCGCGCCATGGCGAACAGGGTGTCCAGGGTCGGCTGGCCGTCGGCAGGCCGGAAGCGCGGCGGGATCACGCCGAACATCAGCGAGTGGGTCAGCACCTGGTCGTACCAGGCGAAATCGCCCACCGGCAGCAGCTCGATGCCGGCCTCGGCCTGCACCCGCCAATGTTCCGCACGCAGCGCGCGCCCGACCTGGCGCAATCCCGCTTCGTCCAGCTCGCCCCTCCAGAACGCCTCCAGCGCTTTTTTCAATTCGCGGTCGGCACCGATACGGGGGAACCCGAGGTTATGCGCTACAGCCATTTTTCACTCCGAATGTCGTTCTGCATGAATGCGACGATTCTGCGTGCCGGTATACAATGAAACAAACTCATGTAATTTCATTTGATATGCAGAAATATTCATGTTGGAGCTTTTGCCAGGACCGGCGCTCTAAGCTGAGCCCCCATGCAAAGGCGTAGCCATGACCCCCGACGAACCGCCGCAGAACCTCGAGGACCTGTTGCAGCGCCTGGAGCAGGTGGGCGAGGCCGACCAGCCGGTGACCATCGAATCCATGCTGCAAGTAACCGACGAGCGCAGCTTCGGCGCCCTGCTGCTGATACCGGGGCTGCTGGTGCTGTCGCCGCTGTCCGGCATTCCCGGATTGCCCAGCGTGGTGGCGGTGATGGTGGCGCTGATCGCGATACAGCTGCTGATCGGGCGCACGCGGTTCTGGCTGCCGCAGTGGCTGCTCAGGCGCAGCACTTCGCGCAGCAAGTACGACAAGGCGATCGCCTTCCTGCAGCGCCTTTCCGGGTTCATCGACCACCTGCTGCGCCGGCGGCTGACCTTTCTCACCCGTGGCCTGGCGATCCGCCTCAATGCCCTGCTCTGCCTGTTGATCGCCGCCACCATGCCGCCGCTGGAGCTGATCCCCTTCGCCAATTCCATCGCCGGGGCGGGGCTGAGCGTGCTCGGGCTGGGCATGATGGCGCGTGACGGCGCGATGGTCGTGGTGGCGCTGCTGTTCTTCTTCGGCCTGGCCTACATGACCGCCCGCCTCTGGTTGTGAGAGCCGGCAGCGCCGCCCCTTTCCAGCCCCTCGACAGCTTCGTCCCGGTGCGACACACTTCGTTCATTCGATGAGCAAAGCTCATGTAGCATGCTTTTCTTCCGATCGACTGCCTCTTTCATGCAGGCTCGACCGCTCACGATTGCTGGGAGCCCGGCATGCTGGAAATTCGACACCTGAAGACACTTCATGCACTGCGCGAGACGGACAGTCTGGTCGAAGCCGCCGAGCGCCTGCACCTCACCCAGTCGGCGCTATCCCATCAGTTCAAGGAGCTGGAAGAGCGCCTCGGCCTGCAGCTGTTCGTGCGCAAGACCCGGCCGGTGCGTTTCACCAGCGCCGGTTTGCGCCTGCTGCAGCTGGCCGACGCGGTGCTGCCGCAGCTGCGCAGCGCCGAACGCGACCTGGCCCGCCTGGCCGGCGGCACCGCGGGGCGCCTGCACATGGCCATCGAATGCCACAGCTGCTTCCAGTGCTGATGCCCACCATCGATCAGTTCCGCGATGCCTGGCCGGAAGTCGAGCTGGACCTCGCCTCGGGCTTTTCCTTCGCCCCGCTGCCGGCCTTGGCGCGCGGCGATCTCGACCTGGTGGTCACCTCCGACCCGCTGGAACTGCCGGGCATCACCTATGTGCCGCTGTTCACCTACGAGGCGCTGCTGGCGGTGGCCAACCAGCACCCGCTGGCGGCACGGCCGTACATCCGCCCCGAGGACCTGGCCAGCGAGACCCTGATCACCTACCCGGTGGAGCGCGACCGTCTCGATGTGTTCACCCGCTTTCTCGAGCCCGCCGACGTCGAGCCGGCGCAGGTGCGCACCTCGGAGCTGACGGTGATGATGATGCAGCTGGTGGCGTCGGGGCGTGGCGTCTGCTGCCTGCCGAACTGGGCGCTGCACGAATACAGCGCGCGCGGCTACGTGACCGCCAAGCGGCTCGGCGAGAAAGGCCTGTTCGCCACGCTGTTCGCCGGCATCCGCGCCGATATGCTGGATTCGCCGTTCATGCGCGACTTCCTGCTCACCGCCAAGGACACCTCCTTCGCCACACTGGAAGGCGTCAGCGCCGCGGCCAAGCCGCGCTGACACCCAGCGAGCTGGCCCACCCAACGGTTCGCCGAAGTCGTGACCCGCGCCGGCTGGCGTTCCGCTGGCTGGGCTTCGCTCAACCCAACCCACACCGCCGGCCTAACGGCGATGGCGGCACAGGCACAGCCCGATCAGCCCCACCGCCAGGCCGCCAACCAGCAGCCATCTGCCCGTGTCGTGCGCCTCGCCGCGCCAGCCACCATCGATGCGCCGCTGTCCCAGTGACGGATGGAACAGGTTGCCCGAGGAGGTCGGTACCCGTCGCGCACGCTGCAACGCCGTGCCGGTGAGCAGGCCGTTCAGGCGGTCGAAGCCGGGTGTGAGGAAATGCGCCAGGCGCAGCAGCGTCGCCACCGCGCCGACCGAGGTGGTATGGCGCGGATGCAGCGCCAGGCTGACCATGGCATCGGCCACCCGGCGCGGGTCGTACAGCGGCGGCGGTGGCTGCAGCGAACGCCCGGCATAGTTGCCGCCGTCGCGAAAGCCCGGCGTATCCACCACCGAGGGGTAGACGTCGCAGACATGAATCCCCGGCCACGCTCCCAGCTCGCCACGCAGCGCCTGGGAGAAGCCGCGCAGGCCGAACTTGCTCGCCGAATAGGCCACCGCATAAGGCTGCGCCAGCCAACTGCCCATCGACAGCGTATTGATCAGCACCCCGCTCCGCTGTTGCTTGAAATACGGCAACACCGCATGGGCGCCGCGCAGGTAGCCAAGCAGGTCGGTCTGCACCACCTGCTCATGGGCATCCAGCGGGGTTTCGTCGAAGGCGCCGACCGCACCGATCCCGGCATTGTTGATCCACACGTCGATGCGTCCCTGGCCGAGCGCCGCCGCAGCGCTGGCGAGGTTTTCCACCTCGTCGCCCTGGGTCACATCGGTCGGCACGGCAATGGCCTCGCTGCCGAAACTGCGGCATTCGTCGGCGGCTTCGCGCAGGGCCTCGGCGTCCCGTGCCGCCAGCACCAGGCGTGCGCCGCGACGGGCGAAAGCCTGTGCCGCCGCGCGGCCGATGCCGCTGGATGCGCCGGTGATCACCACCACCGCGCCATCGAGAGTCGCCTTGCCCATGCCCGATCCTCCGGATTCACCGTCATTGCTCAGCTGACAGCGATGGCACGGCATTCATTCCCGCCGGCAGTCGGGGTTCACACCATCTGCAGTGGCTGTCGGCGCGAAGGGGGCGGAAAAGCCTGGTCGATGATCGCCAGGTCCTCGGCGCCCAGCTGCACGTCGACGGCCGCGGCATTGGCACGCAGGTGCATGGGGTCGCTGGCCTTGGGAATCGCCCATACGCCCGGCTGGCGCAGCGCCTAGGCCAGCGCGACCTGCGCCGGCTGCGCACCGTGGCGGCGCGCCACTTCGAGCAGGGCGGGACTGCGCAACAGCCCGCCGCCCTGCCCCAGCGGGCAATAGGCCATGACCGGCATGCCTTGGGCCTGGCACCGGGGCAGCAGATCGAATTCGATGCCGCGCTCGGCCGGGTTGTACAGCACCTGGTTGGTGGCACAATCCTGCACCTGCGGCAGTTCCCGCATATCGTCGAGATCGAGGTTGGAAACGCCCCAGTGGCGGATCTTGCCGGCCGCCTGCAGCCGCTCGAAGGCCTCGACGGTTTCCGCCAGCGGATACTGCCCGCGCCAGTGCAACAGGTAGAGGTCGATGAAGTCGGTCCCCAGCCGTCGCAGGCTGCGCTCGCAGGCCGCGGGAATACCCTTGCGGCTGGCGTTGTGCGGATAGACCTTGCTGACCAGGAAGACCCGCTCGCGGCGGCTGCGGATCGCTTCGCCCACCACCGCCTCGGCGCCACCCTCGCCGTACATCTCGGCGGTGTCGATCAGCGTCATGCCCAGTTCGATGCCCAGGCGCAGCGCCGCCACCTCGCGCGGGCGCGCGGCCGGGTCTTCGCCCATGTGCCAGGTGCCCTGGCCGATCGGTGGGACGCAACCGCCATCGATCATGCTGAAAGCGCGCATCAGGCCTGCTCCACGGAGCCGGCGGCTGCGTCCGCCCAGGGGTCGTAGGTGCCGAAGCTCCACAGGTGGCCTTCCAGGTCGCGACAACTGAAGCCGCGGCCGCCGTAGTCCTCGTCCTTCAATTCGACGACGATCTGCGCACCGGCGGCCTTGGCCTGGGTATACAGCGCATCGGCGCTATTGACGATGACATAGATGCCCTGGGTCGAAACGCCGCCGAGTTCGTCCGGCTGGCGCAACTGGCGGCCGTACGCCGAATCGACCACCGGCCCGACCATCAGCATGCCGCTGCCGAAACCGAGCTGCGCGTGGATGATGCCGACCAGCTCGTCCCGGTAGACGCGCTGCCGCTCGAAGCCGAAGGCGCGGCACAGCCAGTCGATGGCCGCCGCCACGTCGCGATAGTGCAGGCAGGGGATCAGGGTGGCGGTGGTGTTCTTGCTTTGCTGAGGCATGGACAGCTCCGATCAGCGGGCCGCCGGGTGGCAGGCCCTCGGTATTGAGAGCGGCGCCGAGCCGATCAATTCCCCGTCAGACACGTTCGCTGAGCCCCAGGCGAATCCCCAGGCCGATGAGGATCGAACCCAGTACCCGGTCGAGCCACTGGCTCAGGGTCCGATTGTTGCGCAGCGCCGTACGGGCACGCGCCGCCAGCAGCACCAGGCCACACTCGACGATGATCGCCACCAGCACCACCAGAACGCCGAGCAGCAGCAGTTGCAGCGGCACCGCGCCATGCTCGGGCCGCACGAACTGCGGCAGGAAGGCCATGAAGAAGATCGCCGCCTTGGGGTTGAGTAAATCCACCAGCACGCCCTGGCGATACGCCCGCCACGCCGTGGTACGCGGCCCGGCCTTGAACTCCAGCGCGGCGCCGCTGCCGGCCGAACGCAGCGCCTGGATGCCCAGGTAGAGCAGATAGGCCGCACCGACGTACTTGACCAGCGTGAAAGCCAGCGCCGAGGTGGCGAGAATCGCCGAAATCCCCAGCGCGGCGAATAGCACGTGCACCAGCGCCCCGCTGCACACGCCGCAAGCGGCAATCACCCCGATGCGCCGCCCACCGGAGAAGGTTCGCGACAACACGTAGAGCAGGTCCGGGCCGGGCGAAAGATTCAGCGCCAGCGCCGCCGAGAAGAACACCAACCAGAACAGAGGATCACCCATCGCCTTTTCCGCCAGAGCCACTCATGGGATTGAAGATAGAGCCGAGGACGACACTGTAGATGGGCAACCTGGTCTTCGCCAGGGAAACGCCCGGAAGACACGTCGTCGACAAACTGACATATTTCTATTGCATCGACTTTTTTTTGTCGCAAAGCTGGGCTACCGTTTCGGTTCGGCGTACAGAACGCCGGACTTCCATGGATCGGAGACGGGCCCATCCCTCTCCCAGATCCGCCATTCAGCAAAGGACATGCGAATGAAAGATGATGCCGTATCGGCTATTACGCCGGCCCCGTCGCGCCTGCTATTGCTTTCCCATAGCGAATTCCTCGACAGCGCGCTGCACCAATACCTCGAAGGTTGCCCCGCTTGCGTCCTGCATCGCGCCGGGACGCTGCGCCCGGAACATGCACGGTTCGCCCTGGCGCTCCTGGACCTCGGCAGCTATTCCCACGACCAGTGCCTGCAGTTGCTGCGCCAGTTCGGCGACATGCCGGTCGCATTGATCAACGCCCAGCCCGATCAGGCGCGCCTGCTGATCGAGATGCACCCCTGGATTCGCGGCGTGTTCTACCGTTCGACCCCGCGCAGCAATTTCATCCGCGGCGTGCAGGCCATGCTCGCCGGCGGCGACTGGCTGCCGCGAGCGCTGATGGAAAAGCTCCTGTGCCGCTACCGGCAACTGACCCACTCCAGTCAGGTCATCGACGAGCTGACCCTGCGTGAGAAGCAGATCCTCGCCCTGGCCGGACATGGCCTCTCGAACTCGGCCATCGCGCAAAAACTGCACCTGAGCACCCACACCATCAAGAGCCATGTGCACAACGCCCTGCGCAAGCTGGGCGCCAGCAACCGGGCCCAGGGGGCCTCCCTGGTACTCGCCCACATCGGCGAGGCGACGCCGTGAAACGCACCGGAACCTGAACCCAGGCGGCACGGCGCGCCCCTCAGCGGGGACGCGCGGGGTTGCCCAGCACCGTGGCCCCCACCGGCACATCGCGGTCAGCACACTGCCGGCCCCGATGATGGCGTCATCGCCCACCACCACGCCCGGCAGGATGATCGCGCCGCCGCCGATCCAGACATTCTTGCCGATCACCACCGGCTTGCCGTATTCCAGGCCCGCCCTGCGCTGCCGCGGATCGCGTGGATGGTCCGCGGTATAGATCTGCACGGCGGGGCCGATCTGGCAGCCCGCGCCGATATGCACGCTACAGACATCCAGGATCACGCAGCCGAAATTGAGGAACACGCCATCTTCCAGGTGGATGTTGTAGCCGTAGTCGCAGTGAAACGGCGCCCGGACCTCCACGCCACGCCCCACCGTCCCCAGCCCTTCGGCCAGCAGGACATCCCGCTCCGCGCCTGTCGCGCCGCTGTAGCGCGCCAACCATGCCCCGGCCCTCTCCCGCTCGGCCATGAGTTCGGCATCGCTTGCCAGGTAAAGCTGCCCGGTGAGCATCTTCTGTTTTTCACTCAGGTTCATGGCCTGCCTCGTCGATTTGAACGCTCCCTGGCTACGACCCCGCCCGCGGCATTTCCGTTGCAACATGGAGCAGATAGCCATCGGCCACGCCCCAAACCGGAGCAACCTGACGAATCGGTCAGCTAGCACCGATACGCAATTCGTGCGGCGGCGCGCCAAAAGCGCCCGCAACATGCCGATCATCAAAAAACATACTCTTTAAAATCAATTACTTGAATAATAACCACAGTCAACCTACGGGGTTGGCGCGCGCCTTGCTATGAGAGCGAAGCCTGACCGCTTGGACAACTAATACAAGCACTCTCATCTGCAGCAAGGAGTACACACATGAAACGCAGCCTCACCTCCGCAGCCCTCGCGGCCGGGTTGATCCTCAGTGGCGAAGCCATGGCCAGCCCGATGCTCTGGCAGAACAACAGCCTCACCTACCTCTACGGCAAGAACTTCGCCGTCGACGCCGGCGAGATCCAGCAGACCATCACCTTCGAACATGCCAGCGGCTGGACCTGGGGGGACATGTTCCTGTTCGTCGACAACAAGTGGTACAACGGCATCTCCGGCAGCGATGGCCACACCTACTACGGCGAGTTCAGCCCGCGCCTGTCGCTGGGCAAGATCAGCGGCGCCGACCTGTCCTTCGGGCCGGTCAAGGACGTGCTGATCTCCGCGACCTACGAACGCGGCGAGGGGCGCAACCGCAACTACCTGCTTGGCCCGGCCGTCGACCTGGCCATTCCCGGTTTCGATCGCTTCGCCCTCAACACCTACTACCGCGAGCCCGACGGCATCACCGGCAAGCCGGGCGGCCAGTGGCAGCTCACCCCCACCTGGGCGATCACCATCCGGTAGGCAAGTCCGACATCCTCTTCGACGGCTACATCGACTGGGTCGTCAACGACGCCGGCTCCAAGTCCAAGGGCAACTACCTCGCCAAGAACTTCCACTTCAACCCGCAGGTCAAGTACGACCTCGGCAAGGCGCTGGACTACACGCCGGGCAAGCTCTACGTCGGTATCGAATACGACTACTGGACCAACAAGTACGGCATTGAGGACAGCAGCGCCTTCAACACCGACAACAACGTCACCAACTTCATCGTCAAGGCGCATTTCTGACGCACCTGCCGCCCGGCCTCGCCGGGCGGTCCTCCCCCCACGCACCAGCGGCAAACGCCGTGCTCAAACCTGTTCGCCTTTGGTGCAAGCATCTCCCGCGCGCCACGCCGCTGCCCGGCCGAAGTCGCACGTCGCCTGGCCGCTGGCGCCAGAACACGCGCAAAGCTAATCAACGGGTCAGGTTCTTGCACTGGCTCCGGGCATTCGAGACGGGCACCGGGCCCGAGGAGCGACCATGCACGACCATCCCTCCGCCGACCCGAGCTACGGCCCGCCGTCGGCTGCCGCCTTCACGGGCCCTGCGAACCGGCGCGCCCTGCCGACCGTTGCCAATTCGCTGGAGGATGGGCCTGGGTATTGCAGCGCAAGCGGAACTGCTGCATCGAATGCCGAAACTCGTGCAGAATCTGTCCGGCTCGGCCATCACTGCGGCGGCCTGCACGGCCATCCTGCCGGACCTGCCGCCGCGCGCACGGCCCGAGCCCAGCATCGCCGCCCACGCGCACCAGGCCTGAGCCCACTGTGGTGGCGCACGTCACCGCGCTCTTCGGATAAGGGACTATGAACAAGAACGAAGCACCCCAGCCGCTCTACACCGCCACGGGCAAGCCCGCCGGCCGCATCCGCCAGAAGAACGAGGAGACCATCCTCAACGCAGCGGCGGAGGAGTTCGCCCGCTACGGCTTCAAGGGCACCAGCATGAACGCCATCGCCACCCGCGCCGGGCTGCCCAAGGCCAACGTGCACTACTACTTCAACAGCAAGCTGGGGCTGTACGTCGAGGTGATGCGGCACATCCTCGAACTCTGGGACACCGCCTTCGACGACCTTACCGTCGATGACGACCCGGCCAGCGCGCTGGCCGACTACATCCGCCTCAAGATGGAGTTCTCCCGCCGCCATCCGCAGGCCTCGAAGATCTTCGCCATGGAGGTCATCAGCGGCTGCGAATGCCTGTCCGAGCACTTCAACCAGGACTACCGCAACTGGTTCCGCGGCCGTGCGGCGGTGTTCGATGCCTGGATCGAAGCCGGCAAGATGGACCCGGTCGACCCCATGCACCTGATCTTCCTGATCTGGAGCGCGACCCAGCACTACGCGGACTTCTCCGACCAGATCCGGCGGATCACCAACAGACGCATGACCAAGGCCGACTACGCCCGGGCCAGCGACAACCTGATCCAGATCATCCTCAAGGGCTGCGGGCTCGCCCTGCCGGCCGACAGCCTCCGCTGAGGCACCCGTGCCGTCCCGGTTGCGCATCCATTCGCCGGCGATCCATTACTTCGACATGGTGCGCCGCTGCCAGTCCATCCGCGAGGCCTCGCGGCGGCTCAACGTCGCCTCCTCGGCGGTGAACCGGCAGATCCTCAAGCTCGAGGACGAGGTCGGCACGCCGCTGTTCGAGCGCCTGCCCGGCGGGCTGCGGCTGACCGCCGCCGGCGAGATCTTCGCCCGTCACGTCATCGTCGTGCTGCAGGACACCGAGCGGGTGCGCTCCGAGCTGGACGCGCTGCAGGGCCTGCGCACCGGCCACGTGGAAATCGCCACGATCTCGAGCGTCACCTCCGACCTGCTGCCCTGCGTGCTGCAGCGCCTGCGCGAGCGCTATCCGCGCATCACCGTGGGCGTCACCAGCCTGGGCTCGCAGGCGATTCCCGAGGCGGTCACCCGTGGCCAGGCGGACATCGGCCTGGCCTTCGCCCTGCCGCGCACCGCCGAGCTGCAGCAACTGAGCGTCGGCCACTTCCGCCTCGGCGCCATCGTCGCCCCCGAACATCCGCTGGCCGGGCGCCGCGAGGTGAGTTTCGCCACCTGCGCCGAGCACCCGTTGATCCTGGCCAAGAGCGAACTGTCCATCCACCACCTGCTCGGCCCGCTACTGGCGCGCACCGGATTGCGGCACAAGGCCGCGCTGGAAACCGGCTCGGTGGAACTGGCACTGCAGATGGCCAAGCGCGGCGCCGGCGTCGCCTTCCAGACGCGCATCGGCATCGAGGCGGAACTGGCCAGCGGCACGCTGGTGCACGTACCCCTGAACGACGGCGGCGCGGTGTTCAGCGATCTCGGCGTCTACGTGCGCAGCTCGCGCTACCTGCCAGTGGCAGTGGACGCCTTCGTCCGCGCCTGGGTGAGGAAATCGCCGCGCGTGAGGCGCAGGAAGCCACGGGAACGTAAGTGGCGCGGCGCCCAACGAGTGCAATATCAGCCGTAGCTTCGGCCGGGTGTTGGGCTTCGCCGCTTCGCGGCTCAACCCAACCTACGTGCAAGCCGGGCAGGTTGGGTTGAGCGAAGCGAAGCCCAACGCACGCGCACCGGAGTTCAGCGGACGAACACCAGCGCCTTCAGGCCGCTGTCCGGGTTCACGTCGGGGAATTCCGGGGGGTTGTCCAGGCGCCGCTCGAAGCGCAACTGCGGGGCCTCGGCGGCCATGCCCTCGACCAGGAAGGCTGGAGCGACATCCGGATCGTTGACGCAGGCCAGCACCTGGCCACCCGGATTCAGCAGTTCCGGCAAGCGGCGCAGGATCTTCCGGTAATCGCGGCTCAGCGCGAAGCTGCCCTTCTGGAACGATGGTGGGTCGATGACGATCAGGTCGTAGGGACCGAGCTTCCTCACCTTGCCCCAGGACTTGAACAGCTCGTGGGCGAGAAAGCTGACCCGGCTGAGCTCATGGCCGTTCAGGCGGTGGTTCTCGCGCCCGCGGCTCAGCGCCGCGCTGGCCATGTCCAGATTCACTACATGCTCGGCGCCGCCGGCAAGCGCCGCGACCGAAAAGCCGCAGGTATAGGCGAACAGGTTGAGCACGCGTTTGCCTTGCGCGTTTTCCTGCACCCAGGCACGCCCATGGCGCATGTCGAGGAACAGGCCGTTGTTCTGCTTGCGGCCCAGGTCCAGCGTGTAGCGCAAGCCGTTCTCGTCGATCTGCCACTCGGCGGGCACATCGCCCAGCAACGCCTCGGTCGTCGCCTCCGGCAGGTAGCGATGCTGCAGTAGAAGGTGCTGAACTTGGAGCTGCCGCCATGCCGGGGATTCGGCCAGCGCTCGCAGCATCCGCTTCAGCGCCTCCAGTTCCGCCGCGCCGGGGTCACGAAACAGCGCGACCAGCAGCACGCCCTGCAGCCAGTCGACGGTGATCTGTTCGAGCCCCTGCCAGCAGCGACCACGGCCATGGAACAACCGGCGGGTTTCGCTGGGGGCCGGGTCGAGGCCGCGGAGCAGGTGCTGTTGCAGGATGGCAAGCGCGTCGGCGTGCATGGGCATATTCGGTCAGGCGTGGGCGCGGCATTCTAGCAGCGCCGGCCGACCGTTGCGGCAAAGCGAGCGATTGCGGCAAAGCGTCGCGGCTCGCTGCACACGCGGGGAAGCAAACGATCCGCCGGCACGGCAGCGCTGGCTGGCGCTACCCGGGTCACAACGGCCATCGGCGGCGGACATGAGCGCCTCGTCCGGCGGACGGATGAGCTGCAAATCTTCAATCACAACACACTAATGTGAACGATTAGTATTTGAAATAGCATTTGCCATTGCATAAGATGCAGCCGCCTTCAGCCACCCAAGCGCGCGATGCATATGGATGCCGCTCGACAATCGAAAGCCGCCGTGCACCTGGCCATGCTCATCAACATGCTGTCGATCGGCAGCCTGATGATGGTGATGCCGCTCGGTCCGGATTTCGTTCGCACGCTGGGCATGCAGGCCAGCCACGTCGGCTATATCGCCGGCGGCGCCACCCTGGCATCGGCCCTCAGCGCGGCACTGGCTGCCGCCTGGCTCGACCGCCTGGACCGCAAGCGGACCCTGGTCACCCTATTGGCGCTGCGCTTCGCCCTGCTGCTGAGCTGCGCGCTGGCCAGCGACCCCGCACAGCTGATCGGCCTGTTCGTGCTCTCCGGCCTGGTAGCGGGACCGATGGGGGCGGTGCTGATGGCGGCCATGCTCGACCTGATCCCGCCGGCCGAGCGCGGGCGCCGGCTCGCCTACGTCGCCATGGGCTATTCGCTGGCGGCCATCGTGGTGACGCCGGCGGCGCTGGAACTGGCCGCGCGCGGCGGCTGGCAAGTCCCCTTCGTATTGTTCGGCGCAGCCGGAGTGCTGCTCGCCATGCTTTGCCAGCTGTCCTTTCCCGCACCGCCGCCACATATACGCGCGGCCGGCAGCATCCGGCCGCTGCTGCGCTCGCCACTGTGCCTGGGCGCCCTGGCCATCGTCGCGCTGCAGATGTTCGGCCACTTCCTGCTGGTGCCGCATTTCTCCAACTACTTCCAGTTCAACCTCGCCTTTGCGCGCGAGCACATCGGCCTGCTCTACCTCTGTGGCGGCCTCGCCAGCCTGGCGGCGATGCACCTGGGCGGCGTGCTGATCGACCGCGGCAACGCGGTGGCGGTCGTCCTGCTCAGCAGCGGCCTGCTGGCGGCCATCACCCTGCTCGGTTTCGTGCTAGTGCCGGGGCTTTCGCTGTTCCTGGTGTTCACGCTGTTCATGGCGCTGGGGGCGGTGCGCACCAGCAGCACCCTCACCATCGCCGCCGGCATTCCGCAGCCCCAGCAGCGTGCGGCCTTCATGGCCCTGCAGGGCACCGTTTCGAACGTCGCCTGCGGCCTCGGCAGCCTGTTCTCGGCGGCCTACCTGGGCGCGGGCGCCGGTGGCCGCCTGATCGGTTTCAACGATCTGGCCTGGCTGTATGCCGGCGCCGGAACAGCCGCCGGTATCGGCGTGTTGTGCCTGCTGCGCGGCCTCGGGCAGCGCGACGCAAAAACACAAGGCGGGACGCAACCTGCCGGGGAATCGTGATCAGTTCTGCAACCAATCGGCAATGGAGTCTGCAATGCAACCTGTACGAACAATCGGCCGTCCGCGGCACCTGTCCCTGACCCTGCTCGGCAGCCTGCTGCCGTTCGCGGCGCTGGCCGACACCCCGGCTACCACCCTGGAAACCCAGGTCATCACCGCCACCCAGACCGCCCACAGCGAACTCAGCGCACCAGCCAGCGTGTCGGTGGTGACCCGCGACGAGCTGGACAGGTACCCCGTCTACAACCTCGCCGACGCGGTGAAATACCTGCCCGGCGTGCATATCAGCCCGTCCTCCACCTACGGTCGCAAGGAAATCAAGCTGCGCGGGATGGATTCGGACTACACCCTGCTGCTGGTCAACGGCCGCCGGGTGAATTCCCGCGAGGCGCTGACCTCCAACTACGCCAACGACTTCGACCTGTCGTCGATCCCCATGGCCGCCATCGAGCGTATCGAGGTGATCCGCGGGCCGATGTCCTCGCTGTACGGCGCCGATGCCCTGGGCGGTGTGGTCAACGTGATCCTGCGCCAGCCGACGGACAAGACCGAAGCCGGCATCGCCTATGGCTACGAACACCCGACCGAAGGCGACTCCGGCGACAGCCACAAGGCCAGCGGCTACCTCAGCGGCGCGCTGATCGACAACAAGCTGCGCGGCAACCTGATCGTCGAAACCACCGACCAGGCGGCCTGGGGCTCCGAGCAGACCGTCTTCGCCAACACCGATGCGGTCGAGAAACGCCAGAACGGCAGCGCCTTCGGCACCCTCAGCTGGCTGCTGGATGAGCGCCAGAGCATCGACCTGGACATGAGCTACCGCAGCGACGACCGCAAAGCGATCTGGAACAACTCCGGCGTGTCCTTCCCCACCAACATCCAGGAAATGGACCGCTGGACCCTGGGCCTGGCGCACAACGGCAACTGGGACGGCTTCAACACCCGCCTGCGCTACTACTACGAAGACGTCGAGCTGATGGACGACTCCGAGATCATGACCAACCTGCGGGGCGTGAAGGGCGACGTGCAGCAGAAGAACCACACCGTCGACGGCCAGGTCAGCGCCTTTCTCGGCAACCACCTGCTCACCCTGGGCAGCGAGTTCCGCCGCATCGAACTGTCGCACAACCAGAACCTGGGTTCGGATACCGAAGTCGACCAGAAGGCCGTCTACCTGCAGGACGAATTCTCCATCGGCCGGCTCGACGTGACCCTGGGCGGCCGCTGGGACGACCACGACAGCTTCGGCGGCGAGTTCAGCCCGCGCGCCTACGGCGTCTACAACCTGACCGACAACTGGGTCATCAAGGGCGGCGCCGGCAAATCCTTCAAGGCGCCGAGCATCTACCAGTTCGACGAGACCTACGGCGTGCTGGCCTGCCGCGGCATGTGCACCCTGGTCGGCAACCCCGACCTGAAACCGGAAACCGCCACCAGCTACGAGCTCGGCACGCTCTATCAGGACGAGCGCATAGAGGCCGGCATCATGTTCTTCGATAACGAAATCGAAGACATGATCTACACCGACAGCTGGCGCGCGGGCCACATGCCGGCCGTGATGACCTACACCAACGTCGACAAGGCGCGGGTCAGGGGCTACGAGCTGCAGGGCCGCTACGCCTTCAACGATGCCGTCGGCCTGCGCGCCAACTACACCTATGCGGACGCCGAGAACCGCGAGACCGACGAGCCCCTGCGCAACACGCCGCAGCACATGGCCAACATCGGCCTCGACTGGCAAGCCCT
The DNA here is from genome assembly GCF_000582595.1 of Pseudomonas sp. BAY1663. NCBI lineage: Bacteria > Pseudomonadati > Pseudomonadota > Gammaproteobacteria > Pseudomonadales > Pseudomonadaceae > Pseudomonas > Pseudomonas sp. BAY1663. The sequence continues at coordinate 4,512 of NZ_AZSV01000009.1, read as the reverse complement.
GGACAATCTCGCCCTGAACCTGGACTACCAGTACACCGGCAGCCAGTACGTCTACGTCTCGGCCGCCCAACCGGAAGTCGAGACCGGTGCCTTCCACACCGTCAGCCTCGGTGCCCGTTACAAGGCCACCCGGGAGCTGACGCTCAACGGCGGCCTCAACAACCTGACCAACGAAAAACGCGACGACGTCGCCCAGTCGATCGACAACATCCTCATGGGTCGCACGCTGTTCGTCGGCTTCAGCTACGACATCTGATCCGCCCATGCTCGGCGGCACGAGCCGCCGGGCGCAACCGGAGCGCTGCACATGAACCATGCCACGCACTGAACACGCCATGCCGGCCCTGCAGAAGGCCGTCCTCGCCGGCGCGGGCGGCCTGTTGCTGTCGCTGCTGGCGCTGTCGCTGGCCACCGGCGCCGGCGTCTATGGCGCCGACGCGGTATTCGGCTACCTGCTCGGGCAGCCGGAGCGCCTGGCCGACGACAAGCTCGCCATGGTCGTCGACACCCTGCGCCTGCCGCGCACCCTCGCGGCGCTGGTGGTCGGCGGCAGCCTGGCGATCGCCGCCTCGCTGCTGCAGAGCGCCACGCGCAATCCCCTGGCCGAACCCGGCCTGCTCGGAGTGAACGCCGGCGCGGTGCTCGGCTGGTGATCGGCCTGATCCATTTCGGCGTCGAATCCACCCAGGGCTATCTGCTCTGGTCCGGCCTCGGCGCCCTGCTGGGCAACCTGATCGTGCTGGGCGTCGGCCTGATGCTCGGCCAGGCCAGCCGCTCAAGCTGATCCTCGCCGGCGTGGCGCTGGGCGCCATCTTCGGCGGGCTGGCCAACTTCATGCTGCTGTCCACTCGCGTGGCGCTGGAGCAGTTCCGTTTCTGGAACCTGGGTTCGCTGTCGGCCTCGCGCCTGGATGCCGTCGCCACGGTCAGCCCGCTCGCCGTGCTCGGCCTGCTGCTGGCGGCGTTCCTCTGCCGCCAGCTGACCCTGATGCAGATGGGCGACAGCCAGGCCCGTGCACTGGGCATCCACACCACCTGGGTGCGCCTCGGCGTGCTGGCGGCCTCGACCCTGCTGACCGCCTGCGCCATTTCCCTGGCCGGCCCGGTGGGCTTTCTCGGCTTCCTCGCCGCCTACTGCGCGCGGCTCGTCGAGCCGGTGGCGCTGCTGCGCCAGCTGTTGTTCTCGACGCTGTTCGGCATGCTCTTCCTGCTCGCCGCCGACGTGCTCGCACGCTGGCTGATCCAGCCCTTCGAATTGCCGGTCGGCACCCTGCTGGCGGCACTCGGAGCGCCGACGCTGATCGCCATCGTATTGCGCGGTGGCTTCCGTGCCCTGCTGACGGTGAGGTAGCCCGATGACGACCCTACCCTCCCCCTCCGGCGTCTGGGCGCTGCGCATCGGCGGCCTGAGCCTGCTGCTGCATCGCCGCACCTGGCTGGTCTCGCTGGCGCTGCTGGCGTTGCTCGCCACCCTGGCGGTGCTGGCCATCAGCCTAGGCAGCGGCAACCTGGGCCTGCGCGACGTGCTCGCGACCCTGGCCGGCCAGGGCGGCAAGCTGCAGGAGATCATGGTGTTCAAGATCCGCCTGCCGCGCGTCGCCGCCGCGATCGTCGCCGGGCTGGCGATGGGCATGGCCGGCTGCCTGATCCAGACCCTGGTGCGCAACCGCCTGGCCACGCCGGACATGATCGGCGTCAACGAGGGCGCCTCGCTGGCGGTGGTCGCCTTCGCCCTCTACCTCACCCTCGGCAACTGGCCCTGGTGGGCGTCGCCGCTTGGCGCCGTGCTGGCCGCCGCCGCGCTGTTCGCCCTGTGCCGGCGCCCCGGCGAGCAGGGCTACCTGTTCATCGTCATCGGTATCGCGCTGTCCGAACTGCTCGGCGCCATCGGCGACTTCGCCATGTCGACCCAGCCGCTGGTGCACCTGGGCAGCATCTACCTGTGGACCATGGGCCACTTCGCCGGGGTCAGCTACCAGACGGTCAGCCCCATCGCGCTGCTGCTGGTACTACTCTGCCCGCTGATGGCGCTGCTCAACCGCCCGCTGGCGCTGCTGCGCTTCGGCGACGCCACCGCGCAGAACCTCGGCATCCGCGTACCGGCGATCCAGCTCGGCGTGCTCGCCCTGGCGATCCTGGTGGCGGCGCTGGGCACGGCGATCGGCGGGCCGGTAGTATTCATCGCCATGGCCGCGCCGATCCTGGCGTCCTGGCTGGCACGTGACAACCTCGCGCCGATCTGGCTGTCGGCGCTATGCGGCGCGGTGCTGCTGCTCGGCAGCGACACACTGGTACGCGTACTCGCCCAGCCCGAAGAAATCCCCACCGGAATCATGACGCGCCTGCTCGGCGGCATCCTGCTGCTCGGCCTCTTGATCAAGGACAGACGAGGAGCCGACTGATGACTGCCCTGCGTGCAGAAAACCTGCATTTCGCCTACCAGGACAAGGTGGTGCTCGACGACCTGTCCTTCAGCCTGCCCCGCGGCAAGCTGATCGGCATCGTCGGCCCCAACGGCAGCGGCAAGTCCACCCTGCTCAAGCTGCTCGCCCGCCAGCTGCCGCTGCAGCGCGGCACGGTGGAGATCCACGGCAAGCCGCTGGGCCACTATTCGCTCAAGGCGCTGGCGCGCGAGCTGGCCTTCCTGCCGCAGCGCCCGGTGCTCGCCGAGGGCATCCGCGTCGAGCAACTGGTGCAGTACGGCCGCCATCCGCACCAGGGCTGGTTCAACCAGTGGAGCGCCGAAGACGCCCGCCAGGTGGCGCGCGCCCGCGAAGCGATGCAGCTCGACGCCATCTGGCAACGCAATGCCGCCTCGCTCTCCGGCGGCCAGGCGCAGCGGGCCTGGCTGGGCATGATCCTGGCGCAGGACACCGACCTGATCCTGCTCGACGAACCCACCAGCGCGCTGGACATCGGCCACCAGGCCGAGGTGATGGAAGCCGTGCACGGCATCGCCGCCGCCGGGCGCACGGTGCTCATCGTGATCCACGACCTAGGCATCGCCGCGCGCTACTGCGACGAGCTGATCGCCCTGGCCGACGGCCGCATCCAGGCCCTGGGCCCCGCCCGCGAGGTGATGACCAAGGCGCTGGTGGACCGCCTCTACGACACCGACGTCGACATCCTCCACGCCCCCGGCGACGGCGCCCCGGTCATCGTGCCGCGTCGCCGCCGGGCCCTGGCTGCGCATGCCGAGGCACTGCTCGAACATACCGAAAAGGAAGCTACGCCATGATGCCCACGATCTACCGGCGCCTCGCCGCCACCTTACTGGCCGGCCTGCTCGCCCTGCCTGCCATGGCCGAAACCCGCCAGGTGCAGGATGCCTTCGGCAATACGGTAAGCGTCCCCGCCGCGCCCAAGCGCGTCATCACCCTCAGCGAGATCGACCTGGATACCGCGCTGGCGCTCGGCGTCACCCCGGTCGGCACCATCAACGGCCGTGGCCAGGCAGCGCCGCCACGTTACCTGGACGGCAAGCTGCCGGCCGGGATCGAGGTGGTCGGCGACATCGACAATCCCAACCTGGAAACCCTGCTGGAACTGGAGCCCGACCTGATCCTCACCGGCCCGGTGAAACCCGAGCAGCTGGCGATCCTCAACGAGATCGCGCCCACGGTGATCACCTTCAGCTGGGCGCGGCCCTGGCAGGAAAGCATGCAGCGCACCGCCCAGGCGCTGAACCGCGAGGCCGAGGCCAAGGCCGTGCTGGAACGCTACTGGGCGCGCATCGAAGAGGCACGCAAGCGCCTCGCGGGCCATCAGGGCGAGACGCTGAGCATCGTGCGCTGGAACCCCAAGGGCCCGTCGTACATGTTCCTCGACGCCTTCTCCAGCTCGGTGGTCGAGGACATCGGCCTGGTCCGTCCAGCGCATCAGCAGGACCCCGGTCATACCCACTCGATGGCCCTGAGCCTGGAGTCGCTGGAACTGCTCGATGCCGACTGGCTGGTGATCGGCACCCTGGCCACCAGTGGCGAGGCGGTCGAGGCCATGCAGCAGGCCGAGCAGACCCCGGCGTTCCGTCAGTTGTCGGCGATCCGGGCCAAGCGTTTCGGCGCGGTGGACGGCTCGCTGTGGACCTCGCTCGGCGGGCCGCAGGCGGCGCTGCAGGTGATCGAGGATGTCGAAGCGCTGCTGGGCAAGGCGGGTGCCGAGCCGGTGGTCAGGGATTAGGATCGAAGCGAGGCCGATCGGCCTTTTTTCACGTGCATCGCGCTTTCTCGGGGAAGCAAAGCTTGAGATCGGATTGGCAAGTTTGGGTGTGCTGAATGAAAGTTTTGCTTTCATGGCGTTTGGCGAGTTGCTTGGAAGCTTGGTTTCGCCCTGCTGGGCGAGTTCCTTTTGGCAGTCGCCCCAAAAGGAACAAGTCTTGCCCCTGCATCCGGCCCCGGCTGCGCCGGGGTTCGTTCTCTCCATCGCCGCTCCAGGGGCACGCCGCGAAGGGATGTCCCTGTCCCTTCGCGTCTCTCGCGGCGTCCATGCCGCTCAACCCCCCTACGCAAACGAT
>NZ_AZSV01000008.1:0-89595 GCF_000582595.1 Pseudomonas sp. BAY1663 | reverse complement strand
GAATCGCCGGCCCAGGTCGCGCCCAGCGAGCGGGCGAAGTCCTGCGCGGCAACGTCGCCGGGACGGCTGAAGGCGTAGACGTCGCGCCCCTGCCAGCGCGCCACCTGCATGACGATATGCGCCGCGGCGCCGAAGCCGTAGAGCCCCAGCCGCTTGCCGGTACCGGCCTTGACCAGCGAACGCCAGCCGATCAGCCGGCGCAGAGCAGCGGTGCCATGGCCACGTCGTCGCCCTCCTCGCCCAGGGCGAAGGCGAAACGCGCATCGGCGACCACCCGTTCGGCATAGCCGCCGGGCCGTGTGTAGCCGGTGAATTGCGGCGCGTCGCAGAGGTTCTCCTCGGCGTGCTGGCAGTAGCTGCACACCCCGCAGGTATGCCCGAGCCAAGGAATGCCCACCCGCTGGCCCAGCTCGAAGCCGCTCACCCCCTCGCCCAGCGCATCGACGCGACCGACGATCTCGTGACCGGGAATGATCGGCAGCGGTGCCGCTGGCAACTCGCCATCGACCACGTGCAAATCGGTGCGGCATACGCCGCAGGCCAGCACCCGCACACGCAGCTCGCCCGGGCCGGGTTGCGGGTCGGGCAGTTCGCGCCAGCGCAACGGCGCGCCGACGTACTCGAGGACCATGGCATGCATAACGGACGCTCCCTGTGGCTCTACCTGCTGCATTAAAGCGCAAGTATCGACCCACGTGTGCTCAGCGCGGAAGCCGAGCGGAACGGGCCTGCTCCGGCCGACTCCAGATCCAGGCGGCGCCGCAGGCCATGCCGGAGACGGCGAACATCACCGACGGACGATGGGAAACGGTCAAAACCAGCAATGTCAGGCTCGCCAGCATCGCCAGGCTGGCAAACACCTTGGTGCGCCGCGCGATCACGCCGCCGGCGCGCCAGTCGCGCAGCAGCGGACCGAACATGCGATGGCGTTCCAGCCAGGCCGCCAGCCGCGGCGAGCTGCGCGATGCGGCCCAGGCGGCGAGTAGCACGAATTCGGTGGCCGGCAGGCCCGGCAGCACCACGCCCAGTAGTGCTAGGCCGATCGCCAGATAGGCGACGACCAGCCACAGCCAGCGCAGACGGCCGTGCCGGCCAGGCGCCGACTCAGGCAAAGCAGCGCTCCAGATGCACGGCGAAACGCTCGAACGCCTCAATGGCCGCGGCATCCGCCCGGCGCTCCTGCTCGGAGTCCAGCGCGGCACCGTCGAGCACCTTGACGAAGGATTTCCAGCCCTGCGCCCGGCCACCGTCCGGTGCGGCCAGGTGGCGGGCGCCGAAGGTCTCATCCAGCTGCAGCGCTGCGGCCTTCTGGAACAGGAACTCGGCGCCGAGCTTGGAGCCTTCGGAAACGAACAGCCAGGCCAGCGCCTCGCCGACGCCCATCTCACGCGAGCGGATGCTCTCGTCACCCGCCGGCACCGGCACGCCGAAATCGGCCAAGTCCAGGCGCGCCGCCGCGACCCGGCAGCGCACCGGCAGGTCGTCCACCAGCGCCACCAGGCGCGGGTCCCGATAGAGCTTCTGCAGGTCGTACTGGAACAGGTACTGGGCGGCGACGAAGCGGGCGAAGTTCTCGCGGCTGGCGAACGGCTCGTGCGCCTTGACCAGCGCTTCGAGACGCTCATGGGGTTCGTGGGTCAGGGCGTTCAGGCGCTGCGAACGCAGCGGGTGGGAAAGGTGCGATGATGCGCTCATGGGATGGCTCTCGTATTATCGGTCCTGGAAGTACGGGTTCGGCCCGCTTCAGATAAAGACGAATCAGCCGCGCCGAGGCAGTAAATAGCGCCGCGGATTCCCGGAGCGACCGCCAGCTTCGGGGCCATCATTCGTCCCGCTGGAAATACTGCGCCAGCACATGCAGGTCCTCGCCGTTCAATACGCCTGCACCATGGCGCAGGTTCAGCCAGGCCTGCAGCCAGCCATGGCGCGCTTCGGCCAGGTCGCGGCGGGCGGTGTAGAGCTGCTGCTCGGCATCCAGCACGTCGAGGTTGACCCGCTCGCCGCCCTGCACGCTGCGCCGCGTCGCCTCGATCAGCAGGCTGGCGGACTCGACGGCCATGCGGTAGGCGCCGATCCTGGCCCGGCTGCTCTGCGCCAGGTTGAACTGGCGCTTGAGCTCGTTGAGGGTGTCCGCCGTCTGCGCATCCAGTTCGTGGCGTGCCTGTTCCAGCCGGCTGGCAGCCTGGCGCACCGAGGCCGAGGTGGCACCGCCGGCGAACAGCGGCAGGCTGATCTGCACGCCGATGCTGTTGGTGTCGTATTTCTGGTTGTAGGTGCTTTCCGAATCGGAACTGGTCTTGCGGCTGCTGGCGTACAGGCTGATCTTGGGCAGGTGGCCGGCGCGCTTGCGCGCCACGTCGTATTCGCTGGCGCTCAGGCCATGGCGCTGCGCCGCCAGCGTGGGGTTGTTGCGCAGCGCCAGCTCGCGCCAGGCGTCGAAGTTGGCGGGCTGCAACGGCTGCGGCTCGAAGACCTCGGCCAGCGGCGCCAGTTCGTCGATCACCAGGGAACGGCCGAGCATCGCCTGCAGCGTGCGCAGGGCGTCATCCAGGGTGTCCTGCGCCTCGATTTCCTCGGCCAGCGCCAGGCTGTGCCGCGCCTCGGTCTCGAGGATATCGGTACGGGTACCCTCGCCCTTGTCGAACAGCCGCCGGTTGAGCTGCAGGCGCCCGGCATAGGCACGCCGCTGGGCGCGGCTCAGCTCGATCCGCTCACGGGCCAGCAGTGCCTGGCTGTAGGCGGCCAGCAGCCGCACGGCCAGCTCCTGGCTCTGCGCGCGGTATTGCTCGTCGGCCAGCAGCGTCTGGGCCATCCCCTGGCGGTAGCGGGCCCAGGCCTCGTAGTCGAGCAACGGCTGTTGCAGGGTCAGGGTGGAGGCGTAGCTGCGGTAGTCGCGTTCGACCGTTGCCTCGCCGGCCCTAACCTCTGAGTCGTTCTCGGAATTGCTGTAGCTCCAGGACAGGCTGGGCAGCAGCCCGGCGCGGCCGAGCGCACGGTTCTCCTGGCCGGCGACGTGGGCCTGGATCGCCGCCTGGAAGTTCGGATCGTGGTGCAGCGCCAGGTCGTAGGCTTCCAGCAGCCCCAGGGCCCGGGCGGAGGACGTGAAGGCCAGCAGGCCGACCAGCAGCAGGTTTCCGGTCCGGGCCATGTCAGTCTTCCACCAGCGCCAGGTGGGTGCGGTCCAGCAACGGCTTGAACAGGTAGTTGAGCAGCGAGCGCTCGCCGGTGCGGACGAAGGCCTCCACCGGCATGCCCGGACGGATCGCCAGCCCGGCCAGTTGTCGCATGCCGTCCTCGCTGACCCTGGCGCGTAGGCTGTAATAGGGCTCGCCGGTGGTCTCGTCGACCAGCCGGTCCGCCGACACCGTCTGCACCTCGCCGGCGATCCGCGGCGTGGTGCTCTGGTTGAAGGCGGAGAAGATCAGTTCCACCGGCAGCCCCGGATGCACCTTGTCGATCAGGTTGACCGGTATCTGGCCTTCCACCAGCAACGGCTCGTGCTCCGGCACGATTTCCATCAGCGCCTGGCCAGGCGCGATCACGCCGCCGTCGGTGAACACGCTCAGGCCCACCACGATGCCGTCCGCTGGCGCCCGCACCTGGCTGCGCGCCAACTCGAACGCGGCGCCGGCCAGGCGGTGGCGCAGGTCTTCGGCCCGGGTCTGCGCCTCGGCCAACTGGCCGCGCACCTCCTGCTGGTACTCCTCGCGACGCTGGCCGAGCTTCAGGCGCATCTCCAAGATCTGCCGCTGCAACTGGCCGACCCGGCCGATGTCCTCGGCCAGCGCGCCGTCGAGCTCAGCGTACAGGCGCTCGCTGTCCAGCAGACGGTTGCGCGCGACGTAGCCTTCCCGGGCCAGGTCGCGCAGGCCCGCTAGTTGTTCTGTCAGGACCTGCTTCTGCCGTTCCTTGCTCAGCCTGAGCGTGCGCAGGCCGCGCAGTTGTTCCGCGGCGCCGGCGATCCCCTCGCGCAGGCCATCCAGCTCCATCGCCATAGCCTGCCGACGGCTGTCGAACAGTTGCCGTTGCAGGTCCAGCGCCGCCGTCACCAACGGCTCGTCGCGACGCGCCAGCAGGTCGGGATCGAAGACGATGGCGGCCAGGCCGTCGCGTTCGGCGCTCAACCGGCCTTCCATGCTGCGGGCACCGACATACTGGGCACGCAGCGATTCCACCTGGGCGCGCAGGGCGGTCTCGTCCAGTCGTAGCAGCACCTGGCCGGCCCGCACCCGTTCGCCATCACGTACCAGGATGCGTTCGACGATGCCGCCGCTGGCATGCTGCACGGCCTTGCGGTTGCCCGACACCATCACCTTGCCGGACACCGGCACGCCCTTGTCCAGTGGCGCCAGGGCGGCCCACGCCAGGAAGCCAGCGAAGCCCAGAAGCACCAGCCACCAACCGATGCGCGCATGGCGCCTGTCGTCCAACGCCGGGCCGAGCACCGTCTGCGCGTCCGCCGGGTGCTCCGCTGGCGCCTTGTCGTTGTCCGCCACCAGGGCGATCCGTGCGGCGCTCATGTGGCTTCTCCCGGCACGTTGAGGCGATAGCTGACGTTCAGGCCCGCCGGCTTGGCGGCAGCCGGCGCCACCGTGGCCGACCGCGCTGCCTGCTGCAGTTCCTGCAGCACCCGCGCGGCCGGGCCGAAGGCCTGCATCTGCCCGCCGCGCAGCACCAGCAGCTTGTCCGCCCCGGCCAGCAGCGCAGGCTTGTGGGTGATCAGCACCAGCGTGCGGCGCTGTGCCTTGAGCCGGGCGATAGCCGCCAGCAAGGCCTTTTCCCCTTCCTCGTCGAGGTTGGCATTGGGCTCGTCGAGCACGATCAGCGCTGGCAGGCCATGCAGCGCACGGGCCAGGCCGACGCGCTGCCGCTGCCCGCCGGAAAGCCCGGCACCGCCCTCGCCCAGGCGGGTGTCATAGCCCTGTGGCAGGCACAGGATCAGCTCGTGGACGCCGGCCAGTTGTGCGGCCCGCACCACCGCGTCGGCATCTACCTCGGCGAAGCGGGCGATGTTCTCGGCGATGCTGCCGGCGAACAGTTGCACGTCCTGCGGCAGGTAACCGATATGCGGGCCGAGTTCGACCTTGTCCCACTGATGCAGGTCGGCGCCGTCCAGGCGGATCTTGCCGGCCAGCAACGGCTGCGCCGCCACCAGCACGCGGGCCAGACTCGACTTGCCGGAGCCGGAGGGGCCGAACACGCCGAGCACCTCACCGGCTTCCAGGGCGAAGCGACGTTGCTCAATACCGGAACCCGGCTGCCAGACGCGGCGGCGGTCACCCGCTCCAGCTGCAGGCGCCCCTGCGGAACCGGCAGCGCCATGCCCCGCGCGCGGGCCGGACAGTCGCTCAACAACCGGACCAGGCGCTCATAGGCCAGGCGCGCCGAAGCCCACTGCTTCCAGGCGCCGATCAGCTGGTCCAGCGGGCCCAGCACGCGGCCGACCAGGATCGAACCGGCGATCATCATCCCGGGGTGATCTCGCCGGCCACGGCCAGCAATGCCCCCAGGCCGAGCATCAGCGACTGCAGCGCCAGGCGCACGCCCTTGGACCAGGCGCCGACCACGGCGGTCTTTTCGCTGGCCAGGCCCTGCTGGGCAAGGAACCCCTGATGCCCGCTCAGCCAGCGCTGGCGCAATGCGCCGAGCATGCCCATGGCCTCGATGGCCTCGGCGTTGCGCAGGTCGGCCTCGGCCTGCTGGGTCGCCTGGATCGACAACCGGCCGGCCTCGGCCAGCGGCGCCCGCGACAGCCACTGGTTGAGCCAGGCCAGCCCCATCAGCAGGCAGGCCCCGGCCAGGGCCAACGCTCCCAGCCAGGGATGGAAGAGGAAGATCACCAGCAGGTATACGGGAAACCAGGGCGCATCGAAGAAGGCGAACAAGGCGTTGCCGGTGACGAACTGGCGCAGGCTGGTCAGGTCCTTCAACGCCTGGCCGGCCGACTGCCGGTTGCCCGTCAGGTTGGCGGCGAAGGCGGCGTCGTAGATGCGCTGGTTGAGGCGCATGTCCATCCGCGCGCCGAGGCGGATCACCACGACGCTGCGTACCCACTCCAGTGCGCCCATGAAGCGTACAGGCCGACCACCATCAGCGTCAGCATCGCCAGGGTCATCGGGTTGCCGGAGGCCAGCACCCGGTCGTAGACCTGCAGCATATAGACGGCCGGCGCCAGCATCAGCAGGTTGATGATGGCGCTGAACAGGCCGATGCTGAAAAAGCCGCCCTTGTAGGAGGTCAGGGCGGCGAGGATTTCGTTGCGGGGTTCGCTCATGGCAGCAGGTTCCGAAGGGGTGTGAAGATGGGCATTGCTACCGCGCATGGATCGGAGTCGAGCCCGTCGAGCGATGTGATCGACGCCCGGGTGAAGACAGCGCATTGACGCCGCTTCACTCGGTATATATCTTCGGTATCTATCAATCGAACAGAGGAGGCGCTCACCATGTCTCTTGCCAAGCTATTCATGTCCGGCCGCAGCCAGGCCGTGCGCCTGCCCAAGGAATTCCGCTTCAAGGGCAGCAGCGTGGAAATCTTCCGCCGGGGAGATGAGGTCGTCCTGCGTGAACGCCCGGAGCGCGCGCTGGCCATCTTCGAGGCGCTCGCCCAGTTCCCCGACGATTTCATGGCCGAGGGCCGCGATGATTCGCTGCCGCAGGAAAGGGACAGCCTGTAATGAGCGTGCGTTACCTGCTCGATACGAACATCTGCATCTACATCATCAAGCACAATCCCGAGCAGGTACGACAGCGCTTCGCCCGCCATCGTGCGGAGGAACTGGTCATGTCGGTGATCACCCTGGGCGAGCTGCACCATGGCGCGGAGAAAAGCCAGTCCCGGGAGCGGTCGATACAGGCCATCGATCACCTGCTGGCCTGCATTGGCCTGGATGACCTCGATGCTCCGGTCGCCGATCACTACGGCGATATCCGCGGCACGCTCGAACGCCAGGGACGGATCATCGGCAACAACGACCTCTGGCTCGCGGCCCATGCCCGGGCACGGGGCTGGGTGCTGGTCACCAACAACGAAAGGGAGTTCGTCCGGGTCGAGGGTCTGCAGGTAGAGAACTGGGCGCGTTAGCCGAAACGGCGAATCCTGGGCTGCAAGAAACGCTATGCCCACGGAGACAGCCAGCCGGCAGCTCATCGGGTATTCCCCTCTTGCACCAGCTGCGGTCGGGGCCCGGCCTGGCTGCCGTAGGACAGCGAATACTCGCCGCTCGGGGCTACCTGCCAACCGCTGAAGCTGGGATGGATGGTCACGGGCGCGCGTGGCAGCTCCTTCTGCCACTGGCGGGCCTTATGACGGACCAGCAGAGCGGCGAGCGAAAGGGGCTCCGGGCGAGCACGCGCCGCCAGTGCGAGCGGCATCTCCTTCAGGGCAAACGACGGAGGCTCTATAAGCAGCGATCCTCTACGCTTATGAGAATCCTCGACGAATAAGTGCGAGGCGAATTTAGCCCTTGCCCCTGTCTTTTTGCGGGACATGATTGACCTGCCTGAGAAGAAACGGGAGTATCCCCCGGTCCCGACACGACCCGCGTCCGCGAAAACTCAGGCCGTGCCGGGTGTTTCAGAGGCGGATGGAAGAGCGATCTTTCATCCGCTTTTTACTGCATGGCGATCAGGCTGCCAGGGCCAGATCGTCGGCCAGCTCCGGCACGCCGATCAGCTCGGCAGAGTCGGTGCTCAACGGGCCGGCAACCAGGGCGGCGGCAACCACGTCGAAGGTGTCGTCGGTGGAGACGCCATAGGCAGCAAAGAGGTCGTCCAGCACCGACTCCAGCGCATCGGTATTGCCCTGCATCAGGCCATAGATGGTCTCGTGCACCTCGTTGCCGACACGGCCGGCCCCCTCAGCAGCGGAGAGATCCAGACCGCTGAAGGTGACCACATAGTTGGCCAGCGTGAAGTCACTGCCCGAACCGCCGCCCAGTATTTCACCCAGCGAGACGCTGTCCACCTCGCCATAGAGGTAGTGGTTCAGGTTGTCGCCGCTCGGCAAGGCCGGGTTCCACACGTAGTGCAGGCCATTGCTGGTACCACTGTCGGCGATGAAGGCAAAGTCGGAGTTGGAGCCGTGGGTGGCGTACTGGTCGCCGTCGAATGTGCCGTTGCTGAAACCGCCGGTGTTGCTGTAGCCATGGCCGGCAGTAGCGAACCCGGTCGTCCAGAAGGCTAGGTAGTCGTCGATGGTGGAACTACCAAAGATCGGATCGTAAGTAACGGAAACGCTCATGACAAATCCTCTTGTACATGGGTGATGGACGCTGCTGCATCAGGCATCAGCGCCTTTGCCCGACACGGGCAAAGCCTTGCCCCGGCCCTTGACCGGGACCGTTCAGAATCGGTACTCGAGCATCCCGGTGAGGGTGCGGCCACGGGCCAGAGACAGGTTGTTGGCATCGCCCATGGCGACGAAGTAGGCCTGGTCGGTGACGTTCTCCATCGACAGCGCCAGGTTCAGGCTGCTGGTCATCCAGTAGCTGGCGTAGAGGTCGTAGACCTCGTACTGCGGCCAGAGCGCCTGGTCGATCTGGGTGAAACCGTGGGTGTCGAGGTTCTCGCCATTGCCTTCGCTGTAACGCAGGCGCGCCCCCACATCCAGGCGCTTGTCGAAAAAGCGCATGCCGAGGGTCAGCGAGCCACGATCAGCCGGCATATAGGAAGCGTTGCCCATGATGTGGCCACAGCTAGCCAGAGCGTTCAGCGCCTCGTTGGACCGGGCCTCGTATACCGGCACCTGCACCGGAATCTGGATTGGCCCGACCTGGATGAAGCCCGGCATGGTTCCCACCTGCACGCGCTCCTGTGCACCCCCCATGTAGAAATCCTTCGAGCAGAAGTCGTTGCTGCCGATCATGTGGGTATAGCTAAGGCGGGCGTAATAGTCGCCGGCGTCGTAATCAAGCTGTACTCCACGCCCCGGAAACGGGTTTCCTCCAGGTTGTTCTGATAGGCCGAGCGGCCAAGGCCGATACCTCCGACCGTTTCACCCGGCACGCTGACGTTGATATCCATGAAGGAAAAGTTGTCGATGCGCGTATCGAAATAGGCCACCTTGATGCCCAGGCGGTCGCCGTCACGCAGCAGTGACTCCTTGAAGACGTTGAAACCTGCCTCCCAGTTATGGGAGTGCTCCGCCTCAAGGAAGGGATTGGGGTAGACCATCTCGTTTCCGCCGCCACCGTGAGGGCGCCCGGACATGAAGGCCTCGGTCACCGCCGGTGGACGCCAGCCCCGACCCCAGCGGGTATAGAGTTGCAGCCAGTCCAGGCCGGGCTTGACCGCTACGCCCAGGGTGGGTGAGAAGCGTCCTTCTTCACGGTCGACGTCGTACACCAGTGGCGTTTCAACATAAGTGCTGCTGAGGAACTGGCCTTCCGGGAACGTCCATACGGTAAGCCCGGTATCGCCCTTAAGACGGAAGCGGTCGTAGCGCAGACCGGCATCCACGGTCAGCCAGTCATCGTAGTCGTAGACCATCTGGCCGAACAGGCTGCCCATGGTGCGCTCGCCTTCCGGTGTGGCTCCTTTGATGTAGGGCTGGCTGGTTTCGTTGGTGGCTGCGGTCCGTGTGGTCGAAGGCTTGAAGGAGTCGCGGAACAGCTCACCGCCATAGGCAACGGCGAACCGGTGCGCGTCGCCCAGGTAAAAACGCGAGGTGTTCTGCAGTTGCAGGCCCCAGGTGTCGGTGCGGTACTTGTCCGTATAGTCGGGGTACCAGTTGCCACTACCTTGGCTGGCCGTGCTGCCAGCATTCCAGCGATCCTGGCGGGTGCTGACGTAGTAGAACTTGGCCTTGAAGTCGATCAGGTCGTTGTCCGGGTTGTAGCTATAGTCCAGTGCGGTGTTGCGGGCGATGATGTCGCTGGCGCCGGTACGGCCGTATTCAAAACGCTTGAGGTCGCTCGAAAGATAAGTCCAGGCCTCCTTGCTGTCGGTGTCGTACTCCATGTAGCTCAGTTGCAGACGCTGGCTCTCCGGCAGGTTGACCCCCAACTTGAACAGGCGTGAGCGGGTCACGCTGTCCATATCGCCAACTTCGGAATTCAACCAATCCTCCCAAGCCTCCGGATAATATTTACGCAACCGTATCTCGGTACCCAGATTGTCCTTGTCATTGGTACCGGCACGATAGTCGCCAAAGTGGCGCTCGCTGACGCCCAGCAACAGATCACCGATCTCGTTGCCGAAGGCGAACAGGGCGCTGCCGTTGAAGTAGGTGCCGTTGCCCAGTTCGCCGATGCCGTGGCCGGCACGTAGGCGCCCGCCAAACTCCTTGCCTTCGCCGAGGAACTCGCGCGCCTCCACCGTATTGAACGAGGCGATGCCACCCAGCACGCCAGCGCCGCCCATGCCGGCACTGGTGCCCTTGTCGATCTCGACACTGTCGATGAACTCCGGGTCGACGAACATCACGCCGTTACGCTGCTGGTGACCGTTGACGTTGAAGTTCTGGCGCATGCCGTCGATGTTCATGTTCACCCGGCCGTAGTCCTGTATGCCGCGGATGTTCACCGACAGACCGGGGTCGCGCTGGTTGACGGCGGTGTAGACGCCGGAAGTTTCCTCCAGCATGTCCGCGGCATGCCGTGGCGGGCGCCGGTCGATCTGCTCGCGGTCGATCACCGCCACCGAACGCGGTTGCAGGTAGGTCTGTTCCTTCTCGCTGAGCCAGCCGCGCACGGTTACGTCGGGCAGCTCGGACACGTCCCCATCGGTTTGCCGCTGACTGAGGGTGACCTGGCGTCCGCCCTCGAAGAAGCGATAGCTCACCGGAGCGGATGCCAGCAGCCGCTGCAGCGCTTCCTCCAGCGAATAGCGCCCCTGTACGGCCCCGCCCTGCAGCCCGGCGAAACGCTCGTTGTCGAAGAACACTTGCACCCCACTTTGCCGGGCGAATTCCAGCATGCCGGCTACCAATGGCTGTGCCGGGATATCGAATTCGATAGTGGCTGGTACGACTTGGGTAGCACCCACCGACTCCACTGCGGCGGCCAGCGGCGGCCCCGGCACCATCAGGCAACTGCCGAGGGCCATGCCCACTGACAAGACCACGTAGCGGGGCCGCGCCTTTTTCCTGTTACGTTTCATCCCTCTCCTCGAATTATCGCGTTGGCTGTCTTTCTGGTTATCTGCTCGAGTTAATGAAAATCACTCTCAGAAAGACAGACGAGCGGAGCGGGGGAAGTCGGTAACGCGAGGGGAAAATTTCTGCGCGGCATCGTGCCAGACGGGGTCTGGGGATTGTAGGGCGGGTTGTAGCCGGCCCTCCTGGCGGGCCTGCATTGCCGCGAGGAGCGCCCACGGTCCGGTGCGGGCTGGCTGCCTTTACGGGCTCAGCGGATCAGGGTGAATCCCGGCAAGTCCAGGCGGCTGGCGCCCAGCTCACGGACAAGCAGATCCAGCGACTGGTCGAGGCTGTCCAGGCGAAAAACGCCGTTGACACGGCGCTCGGCCAGGCGGGAATCGGAGATCATCACGTAGCCGCGCCGATAGGGCTGCAGGCGCTCGATCACCTCCTCCAGCGGGCGGTCCTGGAATACCAGCAGGCCGTCGCGCCAGGCGGTGGCGCTGCCCAGATCAGCCTGCAGCGGATGGACCCCTCGGGCGTCGTACCAGGCGCTCTGGCCTTGCTCGAGGATGCGCCGGCGCTCGCTGGTGGTACCCGGCGCGCTGACTTCGACGCTATGCTCGAGCACGCCAATCCAGGTGCCCCTGCCGCGGTCGCCGACCACGAAGCGGGTCCCCAGGGCCCGGCTGCTGCCGCCGGCGCTTTCCACCAGGAAGGGTCTGGTTTCGCCCTCGCCCATCGGCGCCACCAGGAAGATCGCCTCGCCATGGCGCAGGCGGACCAGGCGCCGCTCGCCGTCGAAGACGACATCCAGTGCGCTATCGGCGTCCAGCTCGACCAGGCTGCCATCCGGTAGCGTCACTTGGCGCCGCTCCCCGATACCAGTGGCATGGTCAGCGAACAGGTCGGAGGTGCGCTGAGGCACCTGAGCCGTCACCACCAGCCAGACCAGCAGCACCGCGGCGGCGCCAGCGAAGTAGTGCAGGCGCCGCCGCGCTCGAGCCGGCGGCCGCCATGCGTCGCGGCCTGCCGGGCTCGGCACCGGCTCGTCCAGCGAATCCAGCGCGCCGAGTTCGGCCCAGGTCTCGCGAGCCTCTTGCAGCAGACCGGCCCGTTGCGGATTTTCGGCAAGCCAGTGCTGCAGCGCCTCCGGATAGGGCGCCACCGGGTCCGCCTCGCCCAGGCGCACGGCCCAGGCGGCCGCCTCGTTGCGTGCACGCTGTCGCTCGTCGTGGCTGATCACGTGAAGTCTCGTGGTTTGGTTATCGATCAAGAGTAAGGACGTCCGGCGCGGCGGGAAACGGTAACAGCGCGGCAGTGGTGCGCTCAATCGTCGCGCAGTCGCTCGGCAACATGCTGCAGTGCGCGGGTCAGATGCTTTTGCACCGAACTATCGGAAATGCCGAGATGCCGAGCGACTTCCGCGTAGGTCAGCCCCTGCAAGCGGTTGAGCCTGAAGATCTGCTGGGTGCGCGGCGGCAGTTCGGCCACCGCCTCGCGGATTTTCTTCAGCCGCTGGCGGGCAGCCAACTGCCGTTCAAGATCGGGCGTCTCGTCTTCGATATGGGCAATGGCCTCGTTGGGCTGGCTGTCGGTGCGTCGCCGTTGCTGCTGGCGTATGTGGTCGATCAGCAGGTTCTGGGCGATGCGGAAAAGGTAGGCAGGGCTATTGTCGACGGGGCCGTTGCGCGCCTGCTCGGCCAGCCGCAGGAAACTCTCCTGGGTCAGGTCCGACGCCAACTGAGGGTCGCGACTGCGGCGCAGCAACAGGTTGCGGACAGCGTTGCCATGTCTGAGGAAGAGCGCCTTGAGGTCCACTTCCGACAATGCCTTCTCCTGACTGTGAGTCGCCGGGGTGCCGCGGCAAAATGCCTCGCACCCCAGAAGCGACGGAATGGCATCATATTTTTATCGAGAATCATTTTCAATTGATGCCGCTTCCACAAGTCATTGCAGCCATATGGCCGGGCCTGTCGAAATGGCTCAAACAGTAGGCGTACCCGTGCCCTCGGCCAGGTGCAGGTTCTTCAGCTTCACGTAGTTGCCGGCGGTGTAGCTGAAGAAGCTGCGCTCCTTGTCGGTCAGCGGCCGGGCCTGTTTCACCGGGCTGCCGACGTAGAGGTAGCCCGATTCCAGGGTCTTGCCCGGCGGTACCAGGCTGCCGGCGCCGATGATCACCTCGTCCTCGACCACCACGCCGTCCATCACGATCGAGCCCATGCCCACCAGGATGCGGTTGCCCAGGGTGCAACCGTGCAGGGTGACCTTGTGGCCGACGGTGACCTCGTCGCCGATAGTCAGCGGGAAGCCGTCCGGGTTGTACGGGCCGGCGTGGGTGATGTGCAGCACGCTGCCGTCCTGGATGCTCGAGCGCGCGCCGATGCGGATGCGGTGCATGTCGCCGCGGATCACCGTCAGCGGCCAGACCGAGCTGTCCGCGCCGATTTCCACATCGCCGATGACCACGGCGCAGGCGTCGACGAACACGCGCTCGCCCAGCAAGGGAGTGGAGTTGTGGTAGCTGCGAATCGCCACGATAGAAACCTCTTTGGCTGCGGGAAGGGTCGATTGTAATTAAGATGGTCGCCAATGCCGCTACAGATCGGCCGGAGCATCGTCCAGCCGCCGTGGTCTGAGTTTCAACCCTCTTCGTCACAAGGTGTACCGTGAGCGCGAACAACCCTCTGCTGCAAGAATTCGACCTGCCGCCCTATACCGCGATCCGCCCGGAACACGTCGAGCCGGCCATCGACAGCATTCTCGGCGACAACCGCGTGGCCATCGCCGAGCTGCTCAGCCGCCCGGCCGAAAGCCTCGACTGGCAGACCCTGGTGGTCGGCCTGGACGAGCTGAACGAGCGCCTCGCCCGTGCCTGGAGCCCGGTTGGTCACCTCAACTCGGTGTGCAACAGCCCGGAACTGCGCAGCGCCTACGAGGCCTGCCTGCCGAAACTGTCGGCCTACTGGACCGAGCTGGGGCAGAACCGTGCGCTGTTCGAGGCCTACCAGGCGCTGGCCGAGAGCCCGCAGGCGGCCGGTTTCGAGGTGGCGCAGCAGACCATCCTCGAACATGCGCTGCGTGACTTCCGCCTGTCCGGTATCGACCTGCCGCCGGTCGAGCAGCAGCGCTTCGGCGCCATCCAGATGAAGCTCGCCGAACTGGGCAGCAAGTTCTCCAACCAGCTGCTGGACGCCACCCAGGCCTGGACCCGGCACATCACCGACGAGAGCCTGCTGGCCGGGATCACCGATTCGGCCAGGGCGCAGATGGCCGAGGCGGCCAAGGCCAAGGGCCTCGGCGGCTGGCTGATCACCCTGGAATTCCCCAGCTACTACGCGGTCATGACCTACGCCGACGACCGCGCGCTGCGCGAGGAGGTCTATGCCGCCTATTCCACCCGCGCCTCGGACCAGGGACCGAACGCCGGCCAGTTCGACAACGGCCCGGTGATGGAAGAAATCCTCGAACTGCGCCACGAGCTGGCCGGCCTGCTGGGCTACGGCAACTTCGCCGAGCTGTCGCTGGCAACCAAGATGGCCGAGTCCACCGAGCAGGTGCTGAACTTCCTGCGCGACCTGGCGCTGCGCAGCAAGCCGTTCGCCGAGCGCGACCTGGCCGAGCTGCGCGCCTTCGCCGCCGAACAGGGCCTGGCCGACCTGCAGAGCTGGGACCTCGGCTACTATGCCGAGAAGCTGCGCCAGCAGCGCTACAGCCTCAACCAGGAGGAGCTGCGCGCCTACTTCCCGATCGACAAGGTGCTCTCCGGGCTGTTCAGCATCGTCCAGCACCTGTACGGCATCGAGATCCACGAGCTGGAAGGCTTCGACGGCTGGCATCCGGATGTGCGCCTGTTCGAGATCACCGAGCACGGCGAGCATGTCGGGCGCTTCTTCTTCGACCTCTACGCGCGGCCGAACAAGCGCGGCGGCGCCTGGATGGACGGCGCCCGCGACAAGCGCCGCACCGCCGCCGGCACGCTGCAGACGCCGGTGGCCAACCTGGTCTGCAACTTCACCCCGCCGGTGGGCGAGCGCCCGGCGCTGTTGACCCATGACGAGGTCACCACGCTGTTCCACGAATTCGGCCACGGCCTGCACCACCTGCTGACCCAGGTCGAGCACGCCGGCGCCTCGGGCATCAACGGCGTGGCCTGGGATGCGGTGGAGCTGCCCAGCCAGTTCATGGAGAACTGGTGCTGGGACCCCGAGGGCCTGGCGCTGATCTCCGGCCACTACCAGACCGGCGAACGCCTGCCGCAGGACAAGCTGGACATGATGCTGGCGGCGAAGAACTTCCAGTCCGGCATGATGATGGCGCGCCAACTGGAGTTCTCCCTGTTCGACTTCGAACTGCACGCCACCCACGGCGACGGTCGCAGCGTGCTGGAAGTGCTCGAACACATCCGCGACGAGGTCTCGGTGATGCGCCCGCCGGCTTACAACCGCTTCCCCAACAGCTTCGCGCACATCTTCGCCGGCGGTTACGCGGCCGGTTACTACAGCTACAAATGGGCCGAGGTGCTGTCGTCCGATGCCTTCTCGCGCTTCGAGGAGGAAGGCGTGTTCAATTCCGAGACCGGCCGCGCCTTCCGCGAGGCGATCCTGGCGCGTGGCGGCTCGCAGGAACCGATGGTACTGTTCGTCGATTTCCGAGGCCGCGAGCCGTCCATCGACGCCCTGCTGCGCCACCTCGGGCTGGTAGCGGAGGCCGCGGCATGAACGACGAAGTATCCCGTGTCACCACCAAGCGCTTCATCGCCGGGGCCGTGTGCCCGGCGTGCGGCGCCAGCGACTGCATCAAGATGTGGGACGTCGACGGCGTGCCGCACCGCGAATGCGTGGTCTGCGGCTATGCCGACATACTCAACGCCCAGGGCCAGTCGGTGCCGACCGAGCTCGGCACGCGGGTCAACAAGGCACAACCCAAGCCGGCCAACCCGCAGGTGCAGTCGGTGCAATTCTTCCCCAATCCCAAGCTGAAGAAGAAACCCGAATAACCGCCATGCTGCACCTGACCTGCGGCGACCTGGCCGGCGACGGCGTACGCGCCCTGCTCGCCAGGCGCGAGCCGCAGGCGCGGGTGCATGTGCTGCGTGACGACCTGGCGGTCGGCCCGCTGAGCGGGATCGAGAATCCGCCCTGCACCGTTCGCGCGGCCTTCTGGGAACGGCTCTGGCCGGATGAGGTAACACCGCGCCCGAGCTTCGCCGACGAACTGGCCGCCGATGCCTGCTGGCTCGCCGAGCTGCCCAGACAAGTCTCGGCGGTGACCGTCTGGCATGGCGACAGCGCGTCCGAGCAGCTGCTGCTGGTGCGGCTCTGTGCCGTTGTGCAGGATTCCGCCTGTGCGCTGCACGAGGTCGCCTGCGGCACCGGCGACAGCCGCGCTGGCCGCCGCAAGGCGGTGTCGATGCACCCGCCCGAGACCTTGGCCGGGCTGTATCGGCCGCAGGTCGTCGATTCCGTGCGCCAGGCCGGTCTGGCCGAGGCCTGGCGTGCGCAATGCGCCGCCACGCACGACATCCGCCGCTGGCGCGATGGAGCGTTCCACGGCGAAGGCTATCAGGTGATCGACAACGAACTGCTGGCCGCCAGCCCGGCCGCCTTCGCTCCGCTGGCCCGGGCCATGGCCGCAGTCATGGAACACTGCGACGGCTTCTTCCCCACCGACTTCTTCCTCTACTGGCGCACCCGCGAACTGGCGGCAGCTGGGCAGCTGGAATTGCGCGGCGACCCGGCGGCCGGCTACCGGAATCTGCAGGTCCGCCGCCTCGGTTGAAAGCGCTTGCCGTCGAGAATTGGGCAGGCCTGCGGCCTGTATCGCCGCGAGGTCGCGCCACCCACAGGTTCGGTGTGCACACTGTTTTTGTGGGAGGCCCGCCCTCGGGGCGATGCTTTTGAGCTTCTGGCTACTTGGGCCAATCGGCCTTTCAGCCATCCACCTTCGGCGTCGCCCGCCCCGGCCGCGGCGCGGAGGCGAACAGCCGCTTGAGCTTCATCGCCGGCGCCTCGATCAGGTGCCAGGACAGTGCGGCGAGGATCAGCGTCGGCACGAAGGCGATCAGCGTCAGGCCGAGCACGCCGACCTGCGGGCCGAACAGGTAGACGGTGAGCTGCTGGAAGGGGAAGGCGTAGATGTACAGGCCGTAGGAGAAATCGCCGTACTTGCCGAAGCGCGATGCCCAGGGCAGCGGCGCATAGGCCAGATACAGCACCAGGTACGGCAGCGCGACGAAGTACACCAGCGGGCCGATGTCGGTGCGGAAGGTCGCCACCAGCGCGGCGAACAGCAGCGCCGCGATCCAGCCGCGCCAGGGGATGACGTCGCGGTAGAGGAACAGCGCCGAGCCGCTGTAGTAGAGCAGGCCGAGCTTGCAGATGTTCTTGATGAAGTAGGACTCGATGCCCAGCTTGCCGAGCAGCCAGAAGTGCCCGAGCGCCAGCACGGCGATCGGCAGGAAGATCAGGCGGCGCCTGAGAAAGCCGGTCAGGCCCAGGATCATCACGCCGATGTACATCAGCACTTCCAGCGGCAACGTCCACAGCGAGCCGTTGACCACTCCAGCATAGACGTTGTCACTGAACACGCCGGGCAGTTCGTAACGGGTGACCAGCAGGATGTTCTGCAGGTAGGTCCAGGTGCCGTCGGCCGCCAGGTACTGGCCGAGGCCGAGCTGGGTGACCATCGGTCCGATGACGAAGACCGAGAGCAGCACCGCGACGATCAGCGCCGGGAAGATACGCAGTGCGCGCTTGAGCAGGAAGCTCTTCGGGCTGCTGCTGGCCAGCCAGGACGAGGCGATCAGGTAGCCGCTCATGACGAAGAAGATGCCGACGGCGATCGAACCACCCTTCTCGTAGCCGGTGAGCACGGTCAGCGGCTCGTCCTCGCGGCGCCCGACCAGCGGGTAGCTGTGGGCGAACAGCACCAGCGCGGCAGCGAAGAAGCGCAGGAAGTCGAAATTGTTCTCCCGCGTATGGAAGGAACCGGTGGTGTGCATGGGGTCTGCTCCTGACATATGACGGCAGCGGGTTGGAAAGTCTGGAGTGCACGCCCGACGGCGTCGCATTGCCGGTACTGCCGGGCCGGGCGCCCTGACGGCGTGCGGCCTTCCCTGTTTCGATTTTCGGCGGGCTCCGTGGTGGGAATCGCCAGGCGGCTAGGTGCCCGGCTCGACCCGATCAGACCTTTTTGTCCGAAGCAGCGCGCAAATGTTCCCCGGCCAGGCGACGGATGGTCGTCCGTACCGTCGATCGGGACGTCTGGTGTCGATGCTGCAAGCCGATTACTGTATATAAAAACAGTATTCGATGAGCCTGAGATGACCCACCTTCGCTCGACGCCCCGCGGCCGCGGCACCGCGATCAATCCCGACAACCGCTTCGCGCCGACGCGCAGCGAAGCCTACGACGACGGCTGGCAGCAGGACGTGCCGCCGACCCGCGCCACCGAGGTGCGCCGCGAGACGGCGAAGACGGTGATCACCCGCAACCAGTCGCCGGACGTCGGCTTCGATCGTTCGGTCAATCCCTATCGCGGCTGCGAGCACGGCTGCATCTACTGCTTCGCGCGGCCCAGCCATGCCTACTGGGACCTTTCGCCCGGCATCGATTTCGAGACCCGGCTGATCGCCAAGACCAACCTCGCCGAACGCCTGGAGGCCGAGTTGAGCAGGCCCGGCTACGTGCCGCAGCCGATCGCCCTGGGCATCAACACCGATGCCTACCAGCCGCTGGAGCGCGAGCAACGGCTGACCCGCCAGGCGCTGGAGATCCTCCTGCGCTTCCGCCATCCGGTGCACCTGATCACCAAGGGCTCGCTGGTGCTGCGCGACCTCGACCTGCTGGTGCCGCTGGCCGAGCAGCGGCTGGTCAGCGTCGCGGTCAGCCTGACCACGCTGGACGACGAGCTCAAGCGCATCATGGAGCCGCGCACGGCCTCGCCAGCGGCGCGGCTGCGGGTGCTGCGCACGCTGCACGAGGCCGGGGTGCCGGTCAGCGTGATGTGCGCGCCGATGATCCCGATGATCAACGACATGGAGCTGGAGCGCCTGCTCGAGGCCGCGCGCGAAGCCGGCGCGCGCTCGGCCGGCTACGTGCTGCTGCGCCTGCCCCACGAGATCGCCACGCTGTTCGAGGCCTGGCTCGAGGAGCACTTCCCGCAGCGCGCCGCCCACGTCATGAGCCTGATCCGCCAGTCCCGCGGCGGCAAGAATTACGACAGCCGCTTCGGCAGCCGCATGCGCGGCGAGGGCCAGTTCGCCCAGTTGCTGGCGCAGCGCTTCCAGCTGGCCTGCAAGCGCCTGGGCTACAACCGCCGCGAGCAGAACCAGGGGCTGGACTGCAGCCTTTTCGCTCCGCCGGGGCAGCAGTTGAATCTGCTCTGAAGGCGCGTTTTACCTTCCTTCGACTTCGAGAACCGCGTGGAAAACGCTTCGCGGTTTTCCACCCTACGTCTAGCTTGCATCCCCCGGAGTGCCGACCGCTGTAGCCCGCTTGCGGGCGATGCCCTCGAGCGCCTGATCGTCCGCAAGCGGGCTCCTGCAAAAGCGTGCGCGCCGTACCTGCTTCGTGATCCTGGCCTCGGGGCGAGGCTTCAGACCGGCCTGCAGCACCCCGCCACCAAGGAACTATCCCCGGCCGGGGCCGCACCAATCCCTGTATTCCCGCGCCGGAGGCAATGTGGACTGGATCGACCTGCTGCAATGGCCGGCCATGGTGGTCACGGTGATCGCCGCCTGGCTGATCGGCTCGTTGCGCCCGGGGCGGCGCTTCGTCGGCTTCTGCTGTTTCCTGTTGAGCAACCTGCTCTGGGTGATCTGGGGCTGGTATGCCGAGGCCTGGGCGCTAATCGCCCTGCAGGTTTGCCTGGCGCTGATGAACCTGCGCGGCGTGAAGAAGAACGACTCAGCGCCCGGTCCAGACGCACCCGGCCGCTGAATTGCCAGTGCGTGATCGCTGTCTATACTCCGAATCGTAGGCGTACCTGATTGAAGTTCCGACTGCGCGTGCAGGCGAAGGCGCGGCGACCGAGGCATTCGGTGGCCACGCCGGACAGAATCGGACCGATCGAGAACGTAGCGGGCATAGCGGGGAAAGAGTCCCCGGCCAGCCGATTCTCGGCGGTTTCGATGGCAGTCGGCGGGATAACAAGAATCATAAGGGGAACCCGCAATGTCTCGACATCCACGTATCTGGATGGGGCTTGGGCTATTGGCATTATTCGGCCAGGCCCAGGCGGCCTGGGACGTGAACATGCGCTCCGGCGCAACCGACGTCAGCCGATCGGTGTTCGATCTGCACATGACGATCTTCTGGATCTGCGTGGTCATCGGCGTGCTGGTGTTCGGCGTGATGATCTGGTCCATGGTCGCGCACCACCGTTCCAAGCGTCAGCACTCGGCGAATTTCCACGAAAACACCAAGGTCGAGGTGCTCTGGACCGTCATTCCGCTGCTGATCCTGATCGGCATGGCGGTGCCGGCGACCCGCACGCTGATCCACATCTACGATTCCAGCGAGTCCGACGTCGATGTGCAGATCACCGGCTACCAGTGGAAGTGGCACTACAAGTACCTGGGTGAGGACGTCGAGTTCTTCAGCAACCTCACCACGCCGCGCGAGCAGATCAACAACCAGGCGCCCAAAGGCGAGCACTACCTGCTGGAGGTCGACCAGCCGCTGGTGATTCCGGCCGGCGCCAAGGTGCGCTTCCTGATCACCGCGGCGGACGTGATCCACTCCTGGTGGGTGCCGGAACTGGCGGTGAAGAAGGATGCCATCCCCGGCTTCATCAACGAATCCTGGACCCGTGTCGAAGAGCCCGGCCTCTACCGCGGCCAGTGCACCGAGTTGTGCGGCAAGGACCACGGCTTCATGCCGGTGGTGGTGGAGGTGAAGTCCGCGGAGGACTACACCGCCTGGCTCGGCGAGAAGAAGGCCGAGGCGGCCAAGCTCGCCGAGCTGACCAGCAAGGAATGGACCCGCGAGGAACTCGCCGAGCGCGGCGAGAAGATCTACCAGACCACCTGTGCCTCCTGCCACCAGGCCGGCGGCGAGGGTATCCCGCCGATGTTCCCGGCGCTCAAGGGCTCGCCCATCGCCACCGGCGACGCCGAAGCGCACATCAATATCGTCGTCAATGGCAAGCCGGGTACTGCCATGGCGGCCTTCGGCAAGCAGCTGTCGGAGGTCGACCTGGCCGCGGTAATCACCTACGAACGCAACGCCTGGAGCAACAAGACCGGCGACATGGTCACGCCGAAAGACGTGCTCGACTTCAAACAGGCCGAAGAAGCCAGTCAATAAGAGGAGTGGCGGCGATGAGTGCAGTGATCGACGATCATGGTCATGCCGGGCATGACCTCCACCACGGCCCGGCCAAGGGCTGTCCCGCTGGCTGCTGACCACCAACCACAAGGACATCGGCTCGATGTACCTGTGGTTCAGCTTCTGCGCCTTCCTGCTCGGCGGCTCGATGGCGATGGTGATCCGCGCCGAGCTGTTCCAGCCGGGGCTGCAGATCGTGCAGCCGGAATTCTTCAACCAGATGACTACCATGCACGGCCTGATCATGGTCTTCGGCGCGGTGATGCCGGCCTTCGTCGGCCTGGCCAACTGGATGATCCCGCTGATGATCGGCGCGCCGGACATGGCCCTGCCGCGGATGAACAACTTCAGCTTCTGGCTGCTGCCGGCCGCCTTCACCCTGCTGGTCTCGACGCTGTTCATGGAGGGCGGCGGGCCGAACTTCGGCTGGACCTTCTACGCGCCGCTGTCGACCACCTACGCGCCGGAGTCGGTGACCTTCTTCATCTTCGCCATCCACCTGATGGGCATCAGCTCGATCATGGGCGCGATCAACGTCATCGCCACGGTGCTCAACCTGCGCGCGCCGGGCATGACGCTGATGAAGATGCCGCTGTTCGTCTGGACCTGGCTGATCACCGCGTTCCTGCTGATCGCGGTGATGCCGGTGCTGGCCGGGGTGGTGACCATGATGCTGATGGATATCCACTTCGGCACCAGCTTCTTCAGCGCCGCCGGCGGCGGCGACCCGGTGCTGTTCCAGCACGTGTTCTGGTTCTTCGGCCACCCCGAGGTGTACATCATGATCCTGCCGGCGTTCGGCGCGGTCAGCTCGATCATCCCGGCGTTCTCGCGCAAGCCGCTGTTCGGCTATACCTCGATGGTCTACGCCACCGGCGCGATCGCCTTCCTCTCGTTCATCGTCTGGTCGCACCACATGTTCACCGTCGGCATCCCGGTGACCGGCGAGCTGTTCTTCATGTACGCCACCATGCTGATCGCCGTACCGACCGGGGTGAAGGTGTTCAACTGGGTGTCGACCATGTGGCGCGGCTCGCTGAGCTTCGAGGCGCCGATGCTGTTCGCCGTGGCCTTCGTCATCCTCTTCACCATCGGCGGCTTCTCCGGGCTGATGCTGGCCATCGCCCCGGCGGACTTCCAGTACCACGACACCTACTTCGTGGTAGCGCATTTCCACTACGTGCTGGTGCCGGGGGCGATTTTCGGCATCTTCGCCTCGGCCTACTACTGGCTGCCGAAATGGACCGGGCACATGTACGACGAGACTCTGGCCAGGCTGCATTTCTGGATGAGCTTCGTCGGCATGAACCTGGCGTTCTTCCCGATGCACTTCGTCGGCCTGGCCGGCATGCCGCGGCGCATCCCCGACTACAACATGATGTTCGCCAACTTCAACATGGTGTCCTCGGTCGGCGCCTTCATGTTCGGCGCCACCCAGCTGCTGTTCCTGTTCATCGTCATCAAGTGCATCCGCGGCGGCCCGGCCGCACCGGCCAAGCCCTGGGACGGCGCCGAGGGGCTGGAGTGGAGCGTGCCGTCGCCGGCGCCCTACCATACCTTCCAGACGCCGCCGGACATGCACCAGCTGCATGAACACCGGATGGGCCCGAAGCATGGCTAGACGGAGTCGGATTCAACGCCGAATCGGCGGGTTGCAACCCGCCCTACGGTCGCCGAGGCCGTTCCCATGAGCGCTGAAATGTCCACCGCCCGCCTGGTCCGCCGCCTGCTGTTCGTGGTGCTGGCGATGTTCGCCTTCGGCTTCGCCCTGGTGCCGATCTACGACGTCATGTGCCAGGCCTTCGGCATCAACGGCAAGACCGCCGGCGCCTATGAGGGCACGCAGAGCGCCGACGCCGCGCGCGAGGTGCGCGTGCAGTTCCTCGCCACCAACGCCGCCGGCATGGTCTGGGAATTCGGCCCGCTGGCCGACCAGCTCAGCGTGCATCCCGGCGCCAGCACGGAAATCCGCTTCGTCGCCTACAACCCGACCGACAAGCCGATGACCGCCCAGGCGATCCCGAGCGTCTCGCCATCCAAGGCGGCGGCCTATTTCCACAAGACCGAATGCTTCTGCTTCACCCAGCAGGTGCTGCAACCGGGCGAACGCATCGAGATGCCGGTGCGCTTCATTGTCGACCGCGACCTGCCCGCCGACGTGCGCCATCTGACCCTCGCCTACACGCTGTTCGACATCACGTCCCGCCAGCCACCGGTCGCCGCCCTGGCGCCGGGCGCGGCCAAGGAGAGTCTGCAATGAGCACCCAGACCCACGAGCAGTACTACGTCCCGGCCCAGAGCAAGTGGCCGATCATCGCCACCGTCGCCCTGCTGGTCACCGTCTTCGGCCTCGGCACCTGGTTCAACGACCTCAAGGCCGACCGCGCCGAGTCCAGCGGGCCGCTGATCTTCTTCGTCGGCGCCCTGCTGATTGCCTACATGATGTTCGGCTGGTTCGGCGCGGTGGTGAAAGAGAGCCGCGCGGGGCTCTACAGCGCGCAGATGGACCGCTCGTTCCGCTGGGGCATGAGCTGGTTCATCTTTTCCGAGGTGATGTTCTTCGCCGCCTTCTTCGGCGCGCTGTTCTACATCCGCTACTGGACCGGCCCCTGGCTCGGCGGTGAAGGCGA
The DNA here is from genome assembly GCF_000582595.1 of Pseudomonas sp. BAY1663. Taxonomy (NCBI): domain Bacteria; kingdom Pseudomonadati; phylum Pseudomonadota; class Gammaproteobacteria; order Pseudomonadales; family Pseudomonadaceae; genus Pseudomonas; species Pseudomonas sp. BAY1663. Next base: position 65,561 of record NZ_AZSV01000008.1, on the reverse strand, counting down.
CAAGGGCATCAGCAACATGCTCTGGCCGGGCTTCGAGTACAGCTGGCCGCTGCTGAACACGCCCGATCCCAAGCTCTACCCGGCGCCGGAGGGCACCATCAGCGCCTGGGGCCTGCCGCTGCTCAATACCGTGCTGCTGGTCAGTTCCAGCTTCACCCTGACCTGGGCCCACCATGCGCTGCGCAAGAACAACCGCCAGCAGCTCAAACTGGGCCTGGCGCTGACCGTGCTGCTCGGCGTGGCCTTCCTCGCCTTCCAGATCGAGGAATACGTGCACGCCTATACCGAACTCGGGCTGACGCTGGGCTCGGGCATCTACGGCGCGACCTTCTTCATGCTCACCGGCTTTCACGGCGCCCACGTGACCATGGGCGCGATCATCCTCACGGTGATGCTGGTGCGCATCCTGCGCGGGCATTTCAGCCCGGAACATCACTTCGGCTTCGAGGCGGCCGCCTGGTACTGGCACTTCGTCGATGCGGTGTGGATCGCGCTGTTCATCTTCGTCTACGTGCTCTGACGCCATCGCCAGGGTTTGTCGCGAGACTTTTTAGGAGCGGACGGGGACGCCGAGTTCATGCCCGCGAATCAGGCCTTGCAAGCTATCGCGGGCATGGCCCGCTCCTACGACACCCGCCAGGCCTGCTTGGAGATGAACGGGCACAGGACCTAGAAACCGAACGCCGGTCGCAGTTGGCCGGACCAGAAACCCCAGCCGATCAGCGCGACGGTCAGCGCGCTGAGGCTGACACGGATGAACAGGGCCATGACGACCGGGAGGTTCGCCCCTCGTCCTTGACCAGGAAGAACAACCCACTGAACAGACTGACCAGCGTGGCCACTAACAACAGAACGATCACCGCCTTGAGCATGAGCGGGTCCACGACAGGGGTAATGGGGGTGGAGTATAGCCAGCCGTATCGACATCCAGCGGTGCCGGCCATGAACGGTTTCAGGCCGGGGCTGCTGCCTACCCTGCTGGTGCTGGCCCTGCTGCCGGTGCTGCTCTGGCTGGGCATCTGGCAGCTGGAACGCAGCGAGCAGAAGCGCGAGCTGCTGGCCCGCCAGGAAGCCCGTCAACAGGCCGCACCGCTGGCGCCGCACGAGATCGAACGGCTGAACGATCCGGCCTTCGCCCGGGTGTTTCTGCAAGGTCGCTTCGATGCCGAGCACAGCTTCCTGCTCGACAGCCGCACCCGCGACGGCCAGGTCGGCGTCGAACTGCTGCAGCCCTTCCATGACGAACTCAGCGGCCGCTGGGTGATGGTCAACCGCGGCTGGATTCCCTGGCCGGACCGCCGCGTGCCGCCGGCATTCGATACGCCGACGCAGCCGTTGAAACTCGCCGCCTGGGTCTACGTTCCGTCGGGCAAGCCGTTCGTCTTCAGCCACCGGGCCGCCGAGGGCTGGCCGCGGCTGATCAACCATGTGGACATCGAGGCGATGTGGCAGCAGGCCGGCCACGAGGGCGTGATCCACGAGCTGCGCCTGGAACCGGGGCCGAGCGCCTATCGCGCCGACTGGGCGGTCACCAGCATGAGCCCGGCGCAGCACCTGGCTATGCCGTGCAGTGGTTCGCCCTGGCGGCGGCGCTGCTGGCGCTGTTCATCTATTTTGGCGTGCACCAGGCACGAGGGAAGCACAGTGGAAACGATGAATCCGATCCTTGCCGGCCCTGAGCCGAAGCGTGGACACGGGCGGCTGCAGCTGCTGCTGATCGTCGCCGTGGTGCTCGGGCCGATGCTGCTGGCCACGGCGATGTACCGCTTCGGCTTCTGGGTGCCGGAAAGCCGCAGCTACGACGGCGTGCTGATCGCCGACGGCCAGGACCGCAGCGCCATCGGCGTGGGCACGTCGCCTGGCGCGCCGCGCTGGGAATTGCTGGTCACTGCCCCGCAGGGCTGCGACGAAGCCTGCCGGCAACTGGTCTACCTGGCCCGCCAGATCAATATCGGCCTGGCCCGCGAAGCCGCCCGCGCCGGTCATGCGCTGGCCAGCGCCGCGGCGCTCGACGCGGACTACGAACAGCGGCTACGGCGCGAGTATCCGCAGCTGCAGCGCCACTCGCTCGACGCCACGGTCTATTCACGCAACCCCGATGCGCCGGCAGCGCCACAGCTGTGGATCGTCGACCCGCACGGCAACCTGGTGCTGCGCTACGACGCCGGCGCCGACGGCAAGGCGATTCTCGACGACCTGAAATACCTGCTGAAGATCTCGCAGATCGGCTGACGCACGCCGCCGTCTCGCTGGAGTCCCAGTAAGGCCCACAAGGAGAACCCGATGGCCAGACCCGGATACCGCCTCGCCCTGATCGCCACCCTGCTGGCTGCGGTGGTGGTGCTGCTCGGCGCCTATACCCGGCTGACCCATGCCGGCCTCGGCTGCCCGGACTGGCCCGGTTGCTACGGTTTCCTCAGCGTGCCGATGAGCGAGCAGCACCGGGGCCTCGCCGCCCTGCGCTTTCCCGAAGCGCCGCTGGAGGTGCGCAAGGGCTGGAACGAAATGATTCACCGCTACTTCGCCGGCACCCTGGGCCTGGTGATCCTCGCACTGGCGGTGCAGGCCGTGCGCCGTCGCGGGCGGCCCGGGCAACCGCTGAAGCTGCCGCTGGCGCTGCTCGCCGTGGTGATCGCCCAGGCGGCGTTCGGCATGTGGACCGTGACCCTGCAGCTCTGGCCGCAGGTGGTCACCGCGCACCTGCTTGGCGGCTTCACAACGCTAAGTTTGCTGTTCCTGCTGTGCCTGCGGCTGTCCGGCGCATTCGCGCCGCTGCCGGCGGTGTCCGGGCGCTTGCGCGCCCTCGCCGGCTTCGCCCTGCTGCTGGTGATCGGCCAGGTCACCCTCGGCGGCTGGGTCAGCAGCAACTACGCCGCGGTGGCCTGCACCGACTTCCCCACCTGCCACGGCCAATGGTGGCCGCAGATGGATTTCGCCAACGCCTTCGACCTGACCCACCACGACATCGGCCCCAACTACCTCGGCGGCCTGCTCTATGGCGAGGCGCGTACCGCGATCCACGTCAGCCACCGCATCGGTGCGCTGCTGGTGGCGCTGGTGGCACTGCTGCTCGGCGGCATGCTCTGGCGCCAGGGCCTGACCCGGCTGGCCGCGCTGCTGCTGGCCGCGCTGGCGCTGCAGATTGGCCTCGGCATCAGCAACGTGCTGTTCAACCTGCCGCTGGCTGTGGCGGTGGCGCACAACGGCGGCGGTGCCGCGCTGCTGCTGGTGCTGGTGCTGGTCAATTACCGGCTGCGCCAGCCCGCCCAGGCGCCCGCGCATGCCGAAGCCGTATCGATTTCGAACACGACGGGGCGGCTCGATCTGCCCCGCGCATGACCACGAGGAGAAACCCCATGGCGACTCTACTCAGCGAACGCAGCGCCCAGGCCAGCTGGCGCGACTACCTGGAGCTGACCAAGCCGAAGGTGGTGCTGCTGATGCTCATCACCTCGCTGGTGGGCATGTTCCTCGCCACCCGCGCCGGTGTGCCCTGGACGGTGCTGCTGTTCGGCAACCTGGGCATCGCCCTGTGCGCCGGCGCCGCCGCGGCGGTGAACCATGTGGTGGACCGGCAGATCGACGCGGTGATGGCGCGCACCCACAAGCGGCCGCTGGCCGAGGGCCGCGTCTCGCCGGCCGCGGCGCTGACCTTCGCCTTCGTCCTCGGCGTCGCCGGGCTGGCCCTGCTGCTGGCCTTCACCAATGCGCTGGCCGCCTGGCTGACGCTGGCCTCGCTGATCGGCTATGCGGTGATCTACACCGGCTTTCTCAAGCGCGCCACACCACAGAACATCGTCATCGGCGGCCTGGCCGGCGCCGCGCCGCCGCTGCTCGGCTGGGTCGCGGTGACCGGCCAGGTCAGCGCCGAGCCGCTGCTGCTGGTGCTGATCATCTTCGCCTGGACGCCGCCGCACTTCTGGGCGCTGGCCATCCACCGCAAGGCCGAATACGCCAAGGTGAACATCCCGATGCTGCCGGTGACCCACGGCGTGCACTACACCAAGGTGCACATCCTGCTCTACACCGCGGTGCTGCTGGCGGTCAGCTTCATGCCCTTCGCCATCCACATGAGCGGCCCGTTGTACCTCGCCGCCGCGGCACTGCTGGGTGCGCGCTTCCTCTACTGGGCCATCGCGCTGTACCGCGACAGCCGGCCACATGCGGCAATCAAGACCTTCAAATTCAGCATCTGGTACCTGTTCGCGCTGTTCATCGCGCTGCTGGTTGATCATTATCTGTTGCTCAATATCTGAGCCGCCGAACAAGGATTCCCATGACCCGCATCCAGAAAACCGTCTTCATCCTCGTCGCGCTGGTCGCGCTGGTCATCGGGCTGACGGTTTCCAGGGTGCTGAACAGCGAGCGCCAGCTCGATCCCACCCAGTTGCTGGACGCCGGCATCGTGCTGCTGCCGCAGAGCCGCCCGCTGCCGGCGCTGAGCCTGACCGACCAGGACGGCGTGCCGGTGCGAATGGACGAACTGGAGGGCCGCTGGACGCTGCTGTTCTTCGGCTACACCTTCTGCCCGGACATCTGCCCGGCCACGCTGGCCGAGCTGCGCCAGCTCAAGGGCCTGCTGCCCGAGGACGTGCGCGGCGAGATCCAGCCGATCCTGGTCAGCGTCGACCCCAACCGCGACACCCCGGAGCAGTTGAAGCAGTACCTGGGCTACTTCAAGGCCGGTTTCCAGGGCCTCACCGGCCCGCTGGACGATATCCAGAGCCTGGCCAACGGCGTCGGAATTCCCTTCATTCCGGGCGATACCAGCAAGAAAAACTACACCGTCGACCACAGCGGCAACCTGGTCATCATCGGCCCGGACGGCCGCCAGCACGGCTTCATCCGCGCACCGCTGAGGGTGCAGAAACTCGCCGAGCAACTACCCGCGCTGGTCAGCCGGGCGCAGTAAGCCCACTCGCCACGACAAAGGCCGCAGGATAGCTTCAAGCTTAAAAGCATCATTTCGAGGGCGGGCAATTCACAGGGATGTGGTGAATGCCGCAAGCCCGCCGGGAGCGGGCGCGGCCCACAAAAGCAGCGAGCCCACGCCGAACCCTGTGGGAGGTGCGACCTCGCGGCGATTGCAAGCCACAGGCCTGCCAAAAAGCTCAAGAGCATCGCCCCGGGGTCGGGCCTCCCACAAAAAGCCGGCGGACCCTGTGGGAGGTGCGACCTCGCGGCGATGCAGGCCGCAGGCCTGCCAGAAATGCTTCAACCCGCCTCTGTCGCCATAGCGCGTCGTGTCGCCATCTGCCGCCGCGCACCAAGCTTGCGCCACCAGATCACCACACCGGTGACCGACAGCACGGCGATCGCCACGCCGAGCACGGCGATCAGGATGCGTCCCGGCAGGCCGAGGATGCGCCCACCGTGGATCGCCGGCTGCAGCAGATGGAACCGCTGGCCCAGCGTGCCCTGGCCGGGAATCTCCTGGCCGAGCAGACGGCCGTCGGTGCCATGGAAGAACAGCCAGGCATTGCCCTGGTTGCTGTCGTGCTCGCCGAAGCCGGCACCGTAGAAGTTGTATTCGAAGCTGTAGTACAGCTCGGTGATCGCTTCGCTCAGGCCCAGCTCGGCGGCATGTTGCAGGGCGAAATCGTAGGCCTGGTGGAAGTCGTAGGCGGTCGTGCCCAGTTGCTCGGCGGGCAGCCGCCCGCGGGCCTCGTAGACGCTCGGCTCCACCTTCGATACCAGCGACACCAGCGGCTTGAACACCTGTTCGGGCAGGTTCATCGCCACGCTGCTGACCGCCACCGGTGTGAGCAGCAGCCACAGCCACAAGCCGCCGGCCCGGTGCACGTCGTGGTTCATGCGCTGGCGCTTGATCTTCCAGGCCGTCCACCATTTGCCGAAGAACGGTCGCCCGCGCGGGAAGGTCAGCACCAGCGAGACGAAGCAGTCGATCACCCAGCGATCGCCACGATGCCCATCAGCCACAGCCCCCAGTTACCCGGTAGCGCCAGGTTGTAGTGGAACTCGAGGATGAACGGCACGAAATTCTTGCGCGAGAAGCAGCATTCGCCCCAGTAGCGCGTACCCACCGGCTCGCCGGTCACCGTGTCGAGGTAATGCACCACCGGCCGTTCCTCGTACGGCTTGCCGGTGGCCGGATCGTTGCGCGGCACCAACGCCATCAGCGCGGCATGCCCCGGTTCGTCGGGGAACTCCATGTACCAGACCTGCATGCGCGGATTGGCCCGCTCGACGCGCTCCACCAGCGTGCCCGGCGCCAGTACCGGGCCACGGCTGGCGGTGTGGTAGAACTCCGGGTTGAGCCATTCGTCCAGCTCGTGGTGGAAGGCCAGGATGCTGCCGGTGATGCCGGCGAGGAACAGGAACAAGGCGGTGGCCAGGCCGATATAGCGGTGCAGGAGCACGAGAATGGAACGCATCGTCGGTCGTCCGTAATGCAGAAAGCACAAAGCCGCCAGCCCGCTGGGGCCGGCGGCCGCTCGGCGATGATCAGAAGTCGTAGGTCACGGTGGCCATGACGTTGCGCGCTTCGCCGTAGTAGCACTGGCTCAGGCTGTTGCACGCGGCGACGTACTTCTCGTCGGTGAGGTTGTTGAGGTTCAGCCGTACGCCGACGCCGGCGAGGCCCATGCGCGACAGGTCGTAACCGAGCATGGCGTCGTACAGCGTGTAGGACGGGATATGCAGGGTGTTTTCCGCATCCGCCCAGCTCTTGCCGAAGTAGCGCGCGCCGCCACCGACCTGCAGCCCGGCCAGCGGCCCCCGGTCGAAGGTGTAGTCGGCCCACAGCGAGGCCATGTTGCGCGCGACCGCGTTGGGCCGGTTGCCGCGATTGTTCACCCCGGCCGCGCCGGTGAAGTCCTTGGAATACTCGACATCCATGTAGGTGTAGCTGGCGATGACGTTGACCTGCTCGAGCGGGCGCAGCCGGGCCTCGACTTCCACGCCCTTGGAGGTGAGCTCGCCGACCGCGCGGTAGAAGTTCTCGTTGGAATCCTTGTTCGCCAGGTTGGACTGCTTCAGGTCGAACCAGGAGAGGGTGTAGAGGTCGTCGGTGCCGAGCGGCTGGTACTTCAGGCCCACCTCGTACTGCTCGCCTTCGGTGGCATCCAGCAGGGCGATGTCGTAGACGCCCGGCGACACCTCGTTGTAGGCCGCGGTGGCGTTGGGGTTGAACGACTCGGAGTAGCTGGCGTAGGGCGACAGGCCGTTGTCGAAGGCATAGAGCACACCGACGCGGCCGGTGAACTGCTCGAGCTTGGCGCTATCGGACTGGTCGCCAGTGTACGCATCCTCGGTATGGTCGAAGGACACATCCACCCAATCCTGCGCATGCCCAGGGAGAAACGCCAGTTGCCGAGGCTGATCAGATCCTGCACGTAGAGGCCGGTCTGCTCCAGCTCGCGGGTCTCGTCGTACTGATGGTAGAACACCGGGCTGCCGGCGCCGACGGCACCGGTGTAGGGGTTGATCGAAGGCAGACCAGAACCCGCGTCGTAGTCGACCTTGGCCTTGCGTCGCTGGTAGTCGAGGCCGGTCACCAGGGTGTGGCTGAGCGCGCCGGTATCGAAGAGGAATTGCAGCTGGTTGTCGACCGTCCAGGCGTGCAACGCCTCGTCGGCACCGGTGAAGTAGCGCACCAGCTCGTCCGCGCTCGCATAGCCATACTGGTAGACCTGGCCGGAGTCCACGGTCGAGTCGAGGTACTGGAAGTTCTGCCGCGCCGAAACCACATCGTTGAAACGGTGTTCGAGCTGGTAGCCGATCATCTGCTGGTCGCGCTCGAACTTCTCGTAGTCCTCGTCGCCCTCGAAGAAGCTGCGCGAGATGCGTCGGCCGTTGTGCGAGGTGACCGTGCCGTCCGCCGGCAGCCCGCCGTGGTAGCCGCTCTCCGGATCGTGCTGCAGCATGGCCTGCAGGGTCAGGCGGGTGTCCGCGCTGAAGTCGATGGAGAGCGACGGCATCAGCGCATAGCGCTGTTCCTCGATGCCATCGACCTGGTTGTCGGCATCCTTGGCGACGCCGACCAGGCGGTAGGCGATGCGCTCGTCGTCCAGCGGGCCGGTGAAGTCGAACGCGGCCTGCTTGTAGTCGTGGCTGCCGTAGGAGAACTGCAGCTGGCGGCGGGCCTCCTGCTGCGGCTTCTTGCTGGTCATCGCCACCAGGCCACCGGGCAGGCTGCGGCCGTAGAGCACCGAGGACGGGCCCTTGAGGATGTCGATGCGCTCGATGAAGTACGGATCGACCTGCAGGCTGCTGTAGGTGCCGCTGTCGCCCAGCAGCTTCTGCCCGTCGAGGTAGAGGTTGTCCACCGAGCCATCGGTGATGCCGCGCATGGCGACGTAGTCGTAGCGGGTGGTCGCGCCGTAGGGCGTGCTCATCAGCCCGGCGTGTAGCGCACCGCCTGGGCGATGGAACGCGAGCCTGGTCCTCGATCTGCTGGCGGGTGACCACCGAGACGGTCTGCGAGGTCTCCACCAGCGGCATGCTGGTCTTGGTCGCCACGCTGCTGTGGGTGGCGTTGTAGCCTTGCATCTCGCCCAGCGCGTTGCCCAGGGCGAAGCCCTCGACCACCATCGGCTTGAGTTCGACGGCACTGGCCTGCTCGACGCGCGGGGCCAGCGAGTAGTTGCCCTGGCCGTCGCGTACCGCCTGCAATCCGCTGCCCTGCAGCAGCGCCGCGAAACCGTCCTCGACGCCGTACAGGCCCTGCAGGCCGCGCGACTGGCGCCCCTGCAGCAGGCTGCCGTCGACCGACAACAGCACGCCCGCCTCGCCGGCGAAGCGGCTCAGCGCGCTGGACAGCGGGCCGGCCGGGATGTCGTAGCTGCGCACCGCCTGCTGGCTCGCCGAATTCTCGGCGGCACTCGCCAGCGCAGGCGCCAGAGCCCCCAGCGGCAGGCACAGCAGGGCGGCACGCACCGCGCCGGTCAGGGCGTGCGAGCGGCTGGGAAGGAGCGGCAAACAGGTCGAACGCATGATGAATCCTTTTCCGTGTTGGCGGGACTTATGCGCCTATGCCCGATCAGAATGGAAAAGGGGAACTGCAGATACGAATATTTTTTATTTGCAACTGTTCTTGGGGCTAGGCCGCCGGCTCCAGGCTGACCCACCAGGCCATGCGCCGCTGGATACGCACCGGCAACGTGGCCGCCAGCGCCTCCAGCACCCGCTCGGTGTCGCCCAGTGGAAATGCGCCGACCACCCGCAGGTCGGCGATGCGCGGATCGCAACCGAGATAGCCGTGGCGATAACGCGACAGCTCGGCAAGGAAGTCGCCCAGGCGCTGGTTATCGGCCAGCAGCACGCCGGTCGACCAGGCCTGCCGCTCCGCCCGCACCGGTTGCAGCGCATCGATGCGGCTGAGGCTGAAACCGGCCTGCTGCCCCGCGGCGACGCTGGTGATGCCGAGCCCCGCCAACTGGATATCCACCACGCCGGTATACACGCTGAGCAGGGTCCGGCCGTCATCCTGGCGCAGCGAGAAACGCGCCGCCTGATCGCTGCGCAGCTGCCCTTCACGGCTGCGCAGCAGGAGCGGCGGAGCGCTGCGCCCGCCCGGGGCATCGACCAGCAGCTCGCCACGATAGAGTGACAACCGCCGCGCCTGGCGATCGAAGGCGATATCCACCGCGCTGTCGGTGTTCAGCCACAGCTGCGAACCATCGGCCAGGCGCAGATCGCGGACCTCGCCGACAGCGGTGCGCTGGTCGGCGGTCCACTCGCGCCAGGGTGCCGCCCCGGTCGCCAGCGTGAGCCCGGCACCCCCGCACAGCACGCCCAGCAGCTTCAGCGCCTGGCGCCGGCTCGAGCGCTGCTGGAGCAGGCCGCCGGCGATGCGCCCGACCGGATCGGCTGCCAGCGGCAGCAACTGCCCGCTGATGCGCTCCACCCTCGCCCAGGCCCGGGCATGCTCGGGCTGCCCGACCCATTCCGACCAGGCCTGGCGCTCGGCGGCGCTGACCGTCCCGGATTGCAGCACCGCGAACCAGTGCGCGGCCTCCTGCAACACACGGTAATCGATGCTCATCACTCCTCCGCCACCAGGGTCAGGCAATGCAGCATGGCCTGCGCCATGTACTTCTTCACCATTCGCTCGGAGACCCCCAGTTCCGCGGCGATCGCCGCATAGGTCATGCCCTGCAGTTGCGACATGAGGAAGGCGTTGCGCACCTTCGCCGGCAGGCGCGCCAGCAGCGCGTCGACCTGCAGCAGGGTTTCGACGATCAGCGCCTGCTCCTCCGGCGAGGGCGCCAGCGGCTCGGGCTGCAGCGCCAGCGCATCCAGGTAGGCCTGCTCGATCTGCCGACGGCGCCAGTGATTGATCAGCAGGCCCTTGGCGATGGTATGCAGGTAGGCCCTGGGCTCGCGGATGGCGGCCATGTCCTCGTCCTTGGCCAGCACCCGCACGAAGGTGTCCTGGGCCAGGTCTGCAGCCTTCTGGTTACAGCCGAGCTGGCGCCGCAGCCAGCCATTGAGCCAGCCGTGGTGATCGGCATAGAGCCGATGCAGCAGTTGCTGCCGAACCATACCTTCGGTTGCCATGCGGCCTCCCATGAATGCTGCGGAGGTTAATGCTAACGCTTCTCAACAACATAAATCCACGACCAACTGTCCGCACTGCCGGGCGGCCTTTTGCGCAGCCTCGACTAGGCTTTCAGAACATCCGAATGTGGAGTGCGACCATGCCTCGTCTGCCCCGATTGGCCACCGCGGCCGCCCTGTCGATGTTCTTGCTGCCGGCCCAGGCCCAGCCGATCCTGCCCGGACTCTGGGAGTTCCGTAGCGGCGATATCCAGATGGATGGCCAGCAGATGCCGGGTACCGACGAGATGCTGGCACAGATGCAGAACCTGCCGGCCGAGCAGCGCAGGATGATGGAAGAAATGCTCGCGGCGCAGGGCGTGCAGCTGGGCGGCAAGGGCGTACGCATCTGCCTCAGCGAAGAACAGGTGAAGTCCGGCGACCTGCCGTTTCAGGACGATCCGGCCTGCCGCCAGGAAATCACCGAGCGCAGCGACAGCCGCTGGAAATTTCGCTTCGAGTGCCCCGATGCTCGCGGCCAGGGAGAAACCCGCTTCATCAGCGATCGCGAGTTCGTCAGCACCATCGAGAGCGAATACCGGCAGGCACCGAAACCGGCACCTCGCGCATGGAGTCCCATGCGCGCTGGGTCGGCGAGGACTGCGGGACGCTCGAACCGGTGCGCTAGCGTCTCGTCTACGCGGCTGATAGGCAAGCCGAATCGCATCGAGCAAACCGATAGTTCCACGTGAAACCCCCATGAACACAGGGGGGCCAGGCCCTACTCGGTTTCCCAGGTGCCCTCGCTGGTCTGCTCGCAGGCCGGTTGGAGAAAGCGGGCATCGCTGGCGATACCGTAGTAGTGGATGTCCTGCCGATAGGGCATGTTGGAAACGCGGGCGTCGCGGCAGATGCCGAAGGCACCTGGCGGACAGTGCTCGACGAACTGCACCTCGACCTGCTGGCCCTCGAGCTGCGGCTGGCAGAAGCCGCTGCGAAACAGCTCGGCGGGAATGCTGCGATTGGCCTGGCAGAGCTGCACCGCCACCCGCCCGTCATCACTGTGGATGACGCAGGCCTCGGCCAGCGCCTCGCCGGTCATGACGCTTCCCGCTAGTAAAGTCAGCAATAACGATAGCCGCACGAATCATTCCTCCCGAATCGCGGCGACTTTAGCACGGGGTGAGCGCAGCCTCTTCCAGCCGCGCCGCAAAATGCGCACCATGGCCGCCATGCTCGAACAGATCCCCACCCACCTCATCGGCGGCCCGCTCGGCGCCGGCAAGACCAGCCTGATCCGCCAGTTGCTGGCACAGAAGCCGGCGGCCGAGCGCTGGGCGGTGCTGGTCAACGAGTTCGGCCAGATCGGCCTGGACGCCGCGCTGCTGAGCAGCGCGGTCGAGGGCGTCAGCCTGGCGGAAGTCGCCGGCGGCTGCCTGTGCTGCGTCAACGGCGTGCCCTTCCAGGTCGGCCTGGGCCGGCTGCTGCGCCAGGCCCGCCCGGATCGCCTGCTGATCGAACCGTCCGGGCTCGGACATCCGGCCGAGCTACTGCGCCAGCTTGGCCAGGCGCCCTGGCAGCAGGTCCTGGCGGTTCAGCCGAGCGTGCTGGTGCTGGACGCCAGGCACTGAGCCAGGGCGTAGCGCTGCCCGACAGCCAGCAGCAGGCCCTGGCGGATGCCGGGCTGCTGCTGATGAACAAGAGCGAGACACTGGACGCGCCGACGCGCGCGCGACTGGCCAGCCAGTTGCCCGAACGGCCACTGTACTGGACCAGCCAGGGCCGGCTGCCGCTGCAGCGCCTGCCGGGCATCCAGGCCCATGCCCACGAAGCATCGCAGCCACCCGCCCTGCCCCAGGGCGCAGTCACGCTGCCGCAGCTCTGGCTCGATCCGCAGCAGCCCATCTGCCAGGTGCAAGGGAATGACGAAGGCTGGAGCATCGGCTGGCGCTGGCACCCGAGCCAGCGCTTCGATCTGCAGCGCATCGCGCACTGGCTGGCGCAATGGCCCTGGCGCCGCGCCAAGCTGGTGCTGCACGGCCGCGAGGGCTGGCGGTCGGCCAATGCGCTGGAGGGTCATACGCTCGAATTCAGACCCAGCGAATGGCGCAGGGATTCGCGGATCGAGCTGATCTTCGCCGAAGCCCAGGCGCAGGTCGCGCTGGAACAGGGTCTGCTCGCTTGCCGCCTGGCGAGCTGACGATGCTCAATCGCGCGTGCGGCGCCAGTCGTCCAGCTGGATCACCCGCCCCGGTTCCGCGGCGGGCTGGAACGGATGGGCGGCCAGCTCGATACGGCCGACCTGCGCGCCGAACATGACGATGCTGCCAGGATGGCGTTGCTCGCCGGTGACGGTGAATTCGAAACCGTAGATGCGCGCCAGCCGGCGCCGCCCCCGGGCATCCGGCAACAGCGCCAGGCGGCGGAAGGCAACGGCGCCGTCGAGCAGCTCGACGTCCATCTTCTGGCAATGCCGGCGCACCGCCAGCAGGGCACGCTCGCGAATGCCGTGGGAATGCCAGAGCCAGGCGCCCGCGGCGGCCAGCAGCATGAACAGGAACAGGTTGCCCAAGGTCAGCATAGGGTTTCGGATCGTTGGCAGAAGGCGCACAGCTTAGCGCTTTTCGTCAGCGCGAGGCGGTTCGGCAGCCGCACTCAGCTTTCCAGCCAGACGTCCCGCGCCCAGTGCCAGACCGTTTCCCAGGTTTCCTCGGTCAGTTCGCCGTCGTCGCCGTCCCAGAGGGTAACCTGGCCTTCCAGATCGACCACATAGTAATCGCGACCGTCCTGGCAGAGCGGCACCAGGTCGCGCGGCACCCCGGCATCCCAGGCGTTGGCCGCCACCTCGGGCAGGTAGGTATGCGCTTGCGGATCGGTGGCGGTGACCGGCTCCAGGCGGCCATAGACCACGTCGCTGACCTGCAGCAGGAACTCGCGCAGGCCGAACGGCAGGTTGATCAGCAGCTGTTCCTCGATCTCCACCAGCAGATCGTCGTCCGGCAATTCCAGCGGCACCGGCACCGGCTCGTTGAGTTCCCGCAGCTGTTCGATGACCTCTTCCATCGCGACTCCCCTCGTACCGCGTCGATCAGCGGGTGTTATACCCGCCCGCGCATTGGCGAGCCAGCGTTTACGCCGTTCGCTGGATGAACAGGTCGCGCTGCCCCGCTGCCTGCTCACGCGGGCAGATGAAATTCGCTCCTTATTTCTATATGATTCGTATATGTTTCATTTAGACGGAGATTTCCATGGGAATCGTCAATATCGATGACGAGCTGCACGAGCAGATTCGCAAGGCGAGCAGCGTGTCCTGTCGCTCGATCAATGCCCAGGCCGGCTTCTGGATTCGCATCGGCATGTTGTGCGAAATGAACCCAACACTCAGCTTCCACGAGGTGGTTGCCGCGCAGATGCGCACCGCCGGTGTCGTGGTGCCTGCCAGAGCGGCGGATGCCTCATGACCAAGAAGCCGGAGGAAATCGCTCTGATGGCGGAGTCAGGCAGGTTGCTGGCATCCGTGTTCGGCTATCTGGATCGGTTGGATCTGCTCGGCCTGTCGACCCTGCAGGTCAACGACCTGGTGGACGATTTCATCGTCAATCAGCTCGGCGCGCGCCCCGCGAGCAAGGGGCAGTACGGCTTCGCCTACGCCATGAACACCTCGCGCAACCAAGTGGTGTGCCACGGCGTGCCCAGCGCCTGCGAGATCCTGCAGAACGGCGATCTGGTGAATTTCGACATCACCCTGGAGAAGAACGGCTATATCGCCGATTCCAGCAAGACCTATCTGATCGGCGAGGTTTCGGCGCAGGCCCGGCAGCTGGTGCAGGTCACTTACGAAGCCATGTGGAAAGGCATCGAAGTCGTGCGGCCTGGGGCCAGGCTCGGCGATATCGGCCACGCCATCGAACGGCACGCCCGCGCCCATGGCTACTCGGTGGTCAGGGAATATTGCGGGCACGGTATCGGCCGGGAAATGCACGAGCCGCCCGAAGTGCTGCACTGGGGCAAACCGAAGACGGGCCTGACGCTGCGCGAAGGCATGGTCTTCACCATCGAACCCATGCTCAACCAGGGCCGCAATGCCGTACGCACCCAGCGCGATGGTTGGACGGTGGTCACCCTCGACGGCAAGCTGTCGGCGCAGTTCGAGCACACCGTGGCGGTGACCCGCGATGGCGCGCGGTCCTGACGCTCCGCCCCGAGGAACGGGTTTCGGGTTTGTCCGCATGACAAAAGGCTAATGCTGTTCAGATAGGCACGGCGAGTACGTTGTAGGAGCGCGCCATGCGCGCGAATCGCGGGCGTGGCCCGCTCCTACAGTGGAACTAAACAATAAAGTCTGTCGCACGCAGGCCCCGAAATCCGGGGTGTCCAGCATGCTCGAATAAGATCGCAAAACTGTCGCAACCATCCCGAATCGAATTTAGAGAATAGGCATCAACTAATAAAAACTGTCGCGGCGTTATAAGCGCTTGAATCATATGAATTTTCTACCAGATACAGTCTCTTTACGCTTGCCTTAGCCTCAGTGACCGGTTCTGCCATGCGCGAGCTTGAGTGTAGCCAAACCACTTTTCATGCTTAGTTAGATGCCGCAGGAATTTGCCTCGGTGTGACTCAGTGCGCATGTCTCTGTGACCAAAAGCTGTCTTCCCCAGTAGCAGCAAAATGGGCAGGTACCCTGAAGCTCAGGAGGTTATGCCTCAGCTTAGTAAATCACAGTCGAAGCAGTCAGGCTTATACAGATGCCGCCTGTATAAAGTTTTTCAAAACCAATGAAGGGTACGAAGCAATAACATCGCTTTGTACCAATACCAAGGCTTGGCGGTTGCAGGAGCTGGGGTTAACTTATTTATTATTGCCCATAGGTATCCGAACCTAGGCAGCTTTGATAATGAAGTTTGCTTTTTCAAGCGGGCCTCGAACAATGCTCATAAGCTGCCGAGCGAACTGTGCATAATTCCACATACCAACAGCTTCGCAGGCAATGGCGATGTGTTTGAGCCTAACCCAGACACCTGTCAAAAGATTAGTGTAGAGCTTAAGGTGCTCCAACATATAGTTAAGTCGCGCGCTCAAGTAATTATGGGTTGTTTTCTCTATATTTTCCACATAACGCTTGACCAAACTTGGCTCTTTGCCGAGCTCTTCATCTATAAATTTCTGGGGATCTTTTGAGTTACGGAGCTCCAACGTCATCCATTCAGGGTTGTATCGGTAAGGATTTACTTTAACGTCATGATTGTAGAAAGTGAGGTAATCATTTTCGTGCAGGAAGCTGACGATCGTTTCATCGAGCTCTGGGTGAGCAACAAGTAAGCCTCCTACGTCGTTTATTGTCTGGATATCGAAAGATTTTTTTAGGGTCTGATCTGCCGCAACTAGGGCTCTTACCTTCGCTAGCCATTCGAAAGTGTCGAGAGCGTTTTTTTAACTGGGTCGGTGATTGCGCAAACTCAATCTCACCCAAAAGAGCTGGCCTGATGATGCCAGATACCCGTTCAAATGCCTTCGTTCTAGCTAACCTGCCAGGGGTACAGTAATGGGGTGATCCGAGGTTGATGAAATCGTAATCAATTTCAGCATAGGCCAATGCAACAAGCCTTGAGCAAAACTGCTTCTTGGTTGCCTCCAGCTTCATTAATCGCCTGGGCAGCGCAAGCGTTGCCTCATCTAAGGCATATAGTGAGCCGACTTGCTCATGAGCGTAACGGCAGATCCTATCGATCTGAGTATCGTCCAAGGGCACTTTGCTCCTAAGCACAGCACAGTGGCTTGGCTTGTCCAGAATGAGTCTCTGCGCATTCTTAGAAAAAACACCCTCTCTTACCGCCTCAATCATTGTGCCGCCAACCCATATGGCCGCATGTGAGTATTTCGAAGCGGTACCCAGCCTTACTCCTTTGCTCACCACAGTTTTCTCCGCAGTGAGGATGATGTCGCCTCGCTGAAGCAGAGAACGCTCAAGGGTATATTTTGTTTCCATAATTTCCCGAACTATAAGAATCTCGGCCCAGCCTAGATCCAAAGCGGCACGCTGCAAAAGCAAACGCCGTTATGTTCAACTTAATCTACGTTGAGCTGCAGCTTAGAGGATGAACCGGGTGTCGTCTGAAATACCTGTTAGGTCTTAGGGTCAAACATTTTGAAGAGGCGCTCATCGTCACCCTTCCAGTGGGCCTTACACGTGCATTGTGTTTTACACTTTCTACGCTCAATGGGAATATCAATTTTGGCATCTTGCATTGCAAGCCGAAGAGCTCCTACGGCCATGCTATAAATATTGACGTTCTCATCAGTCTTCAGCTTTGGATCATCAAGGATTATTTTCTTAAGGTGCCGCCCAAATGGTAGTGATCCGCCACAGTGCCGCAATACGATCATCTGGTCGAACCTGCCCCTGACAAAATCGCTATCTAGCTCTTTTTTACTCTGAAACCATCTTTCTTCGTCCGACCTCCCTGCCCACTTTGTCGGATTCTGTTTAGTTACCCAAATCCGGCCTGTCTTATTTCGATCAATTAGTGCGATATCGAAGACAAATAGAACTGGGCCATAGGCGTTGGCACGGTTCGCTCTCGCGTGAATATCCACGGAGTCAAGAAAGACATCGAACCATATGCTATATCGCCTATCGGCTTCATCAGAGGACTGCGCAGTCTGCGTCAACCCCATGCGCTCCACGGTTCCGCGAGACATCAAAGCCTTGCTTCTCAGAAACTGGCAAGCAGTCGCGATACTATTAGCATGATATAGCTCGCCTACGCCTTTCCCTGACAGCGCCTCAAAAACATACTGAGATGGAATGTCCATTGAGATCTACCTTCCCGATAGCTAGAGCGCACCACGTGCGCCGCTATCCCCTCTAGCAGCTCGACCTTATATCTGGGAAAACGGGCTAACAACCCTGCTGTCACATCTAGAGATCAAAGCCCAAGACGGCATGACTTCACGTTACGAGGCTTACAGAAGCTAGAACGAGATCAGGCTACCAGCTGCAGCCGAGGCGCAAGCGCCAAAAATTCACGAGGCATGGTAGACAGGATCCTCGCGACCTTTTCCTGCGGGAGTTTCTCGACGAGAAGCGCCTCGAGTTTTCCAATCCGCTCCTGAACCGCCTGCGAACGATCCCACTGGATGCTGAATTTCTTGGCTGAGATCTTCTGCTCCACAAGGACAAGATGACGGTTGCGATCATAGGTGTAGCGCATCGTGACCTTGCTCGAGCCACCCTCCTCATCTGCCTCAAGGAAGGTAATCTCGAAAATCATTCCCGTCGAAATCTTTCGTGCTGCTGACTCGACGTAAGCATCTTCGAACAGGTTATCTATGAGATCACTGGGCTGAACCCCACGGGTGACATGGAGAGTCGTGAGCTCGTCGACAAGCGTTTGGATGGATTCGAGACTCATTTCAGCATACCCCTCAGTTCAGCCACAATCACCTCCACGTGCTCAATCGACTTGGACAGTGAGCTATTGTCGCGTTCAGCGACTTTGCCGAATTTTTTCAGTAGCTTGGCGTTGATAAAGCTCACCAGTATACCGTCGTTCGGCATATTTGGCTTAGCCACAGCCAAATGATTCCTGAATTTCGGATAGAGAGTAGACGCCTTTTCATCAATGTTCAGGTCGCTCAGTAGGGTGGCTACTTCGTCCTGAGCCTTCTTCGTCAAGATCTCGCGGAGCTGTTTGCGCGCGATCTCAGGCCGCTTGGCCACGAGGTTCGGATCGATCGTCTGGGCGGCTTTTTTTGTTTCCGCGTTGATGAATACGTTTTTGAGCTGTGCCAAAACGTCTGCGTCGTACCCTTCCAGTCCTACCAGCGCTTGCACCTTCTGAGTCGCTATGGAGTTAATCTCGGCCCGTTTCTCAGAGAAGATTTTGTTGAAGTCCAAGTCTTCAAGATACGAATCCCGGTCACTCACGAACGCATCAGATGACGAGACGCCGGCCAGGGAATGCTCCTTCCTGGTGTACTCCTCGTCAGTAATTGTGTACTCCCGTGTCCGCTGATGCCTGGCCCGATCCACCTCTTTCTGGAAGGCACTCCACATCGAATTTAGGCCGGTTTCCTCGTGGTAAATCACCACCGCGTTGTTGTCGATTTCAAAGGCAGTTATTTCCTCCGCCGGAATTGCTCGCAAGACGCGGCCAACGATCTGGGCGAAAGCATTGATGCTGCGGTAGGGGCGGAACAGCGCGAGTACAGTAAGGTAGCGGTGGTCATACCCTTCCATGAGCATGTTCACAGAGATCACTACATCGCATTCGTGGTTATCAATCACCCGGAACGCCGTGTCGATCTCAGACTGCTCCATGTCGCTGTGCACAATCGCAGCAGTCAGATTCTTGGACTGGTACCAAGTGCGTAGGTCTTCGGCGTGAGTGATGCTGCAACCGACAGCAAGTATCTTGTGAGGTACGTTCGGCGAAGACTTCCGCAGATCGTTGAGGTTGGCGATGCTTCGCTCAATCACATCCATTGAGCATTCTGGAGACAGCGCCACGCTCCGCTCCAGCCACTCTCGGTCTCTCAACTCAAGGACCTCATCCTTGGAGAGCCGCACGCCTGGTTGCTCGGCAAGCGTAAAGTAGAGCTCGTGAGCGTTAACGGTCTCTTTCCTCAGCCATTTCACATAGCGATCACGCATCACCTCCGAAAGAGGGGTTTCGTGGATAAGCTTACCGGGTACCTCTTGCTTGTCACCGCGGAATGGCGTGCCTGTGATAAAAATCTTCTTAGCCTTGGAGAAATGATTCAGAGTTTTCTGCCACGTCCCTGCCGGCGCATGGTGGCCCTCATCGATGATGATGAGGTCAAAGAAGTCAGCGGGCACACGCTTGGTCAGAGAGGTTCCACGTTCATTGTAAACCTGCTGAATATTCGAGTAGACGAAATGGCTTTGCTCAAGGCTCGTCAGCAGCGTCTGAGAGTTGTATTCACATGTGATCGGTAAGTCTTCTGCACTGAAGATCACGTCGAAATTGATCCAAAAATTGTCCTCCAGCAGCTCTTGGGTCTTTCGGATGCTCTGCTTCGTTACCAGGCCTGGGGTGATGATCAGCACACGTCCTTGCGCGAGCCCGAACGGGACGATAGAGATCAACCCACTTTTTCCTGTGCCGGTTGGCAGCACGATCAAAGCGTCTTCATTGGAGCTGGAAAAATGCTCCTGCGCCTTGATGTAGGCTTCGATCTGGGGTGTGCGCAGCTTGTTGTTCCCTAGAATATTGGCTGCCGTATCGATGAAGTAGTTCATGGACAGTCTTGGTTCCTATTGGGCGGCGAGCGCCATGGAGCGCGCACGCATGGCGGGCACATGGCGACGGGAGGAATAAGAAGGAAGGGGCGACAAGGCATTGCGGAGCATAGGCATTGAAATATCCATATTTCGGGATGTTGATCGAGCTTCACGGCGTCGCTTCGATTATGGCCTAGTAATATCATGGGTAGGTTTTGCAGTCGATCACGTAACTGATCGTTATGAATAGTGATCATCGCAATTGCGGATGCCCGGAAAAGTACTACCGAGATTACCAAAGAAGGGGGCTAAGACAGCGTAATGAACCGCATTAGCTCCATGGGCGGCTTTTGCATGCCAGCTATCTGCCCCAGATAACGGTACGAATTGAGCCCCCCACGGAGCTTCCGGTTCATGAGGATAGGCCGACCAATTTTCCGCCTCAATTCTTGCCGGTTCCAAGCAGGTAGAGGAACTGTCGCTGCAGACGCGTATGGCCTTCTATTACGGGCCGTAAAAAGCACTCTGACAGACGGCTGAGATGAGCATCTTGCCTAGCTGTGACATGAGAATTCCTTTTATCTCAAACGAATGAAACCTAAATTATTGATTTATATAGATAAAATTTTTAGGCGAATTTGCTATGCACGTCGTAGAGGTTTTTAAATTATAAATAGCGCTCTGTGACATGATGTGAGGAGATGACGTGATCATCGAAGCGCTGGAGGAACTGGGTCCGTGCTTGAGCACAAAATTGGCAAGCCACCTGGTTGCTCATTACGACCTATCGCAGGATGCGGCTCGTCAACGCATCAGCCGAGCACCAAAAAATGAAGTTCGACGGTTAAGCAGCTTGCCCTTCCCTCACAGGGCAGCATTTGTTTATCTAAAAAGCCAGTACGGGACGGAGGAGTATTGGAACAACCTCTACGAGGCGATTTTATCTGTCGAGGGCACCTACTCGCGGGCCGTGGCCTCTGTCCTTTGTCGCGAGATGGTGCCGGTTCATCACTTCCACATCGCCTGTGGCGCTCCCAGCGCCCAAAAGGGACATATTGCCTCAAGGGCAGCTCTCAAGCGTCTAACAGACGCCGGGGTCTTGACCGAAAATACCTTGCCTGGAATTGGTCTTTGCGTGATGACCAGGCAGACGCTCGAAAGCCCTGAGTTCAGCGCTATTGCGGCAAGTGTCCGATCACGCTTGATGGCTGAGTCCGTGCTGCTCGATAGCATCAAGGAGTGGCTACGAAATTTGGCTCTTGCGAGCTTTAATAGTGTCGCCCTCCGAGGAACCATAGAGGATCCGCTGCCCAGCGTAGGTACGTTCAACTGGGACCTCAGTGCGCCCAGTTACAGCACCGCCCTAGCCCAACGACGTAAAGGTGAGCTCGTTCCTGGGTTCATCGCGTGCGATGTTCTCCTTACCGACAACATTAGCGTCAGCGCAATCAAGCCCTTCCTCCACAAGATACAAACGCTTCAGGCCCTACAAAATATCGGCCGCGTCATGTTCATCCTGGTCGGCCAGCGTTTTGATAACGACGCCTTCATTGAGCTTAGAACAGCAGGTGTGATACCTGCGACGCCTGAATCTCTATTTGGAAAGGAGATCGCTGCAGCCTTCCGAGATCTGATCAAGACGTTGACGGATGCAGTGCAGGGGGTCGTCAACGCAGCGAAACTCGACGACGTCATTACCAGACTTGGTAAGCTCGAGGGCGCTTTGGGGAATATGCGAGGCTCGTTCTTCGAACTGATCATTGCCGAGCTCGTAAGAAAAACATTTCCCGGAGAGGTTCAGCTCAACAAAATCTGCTTAGGCGAAGATGGAAAGGCTGAAGTTGATGTCTGGGCCGTGAAAGAAGGGATCTCAGCCAGAATCATCGAGTGCAAAGGCATGGCGCCTGGCGCTCTTGTGAGCGATGAAGAGGTCGGACTGTGGCTAACCACCCGCATCAAGCGGGTCAGACACCACTTGAAGAACGTCCTTCACTGGGACAAACCCAAGCCACAGTTTGAGCTGTGGACGAGTGGGGTCTTGTCAGCCGAAGCACAGCATCGAATCGAAAAAACACGCAATGCGAATAGCGCAAAATTTGGCCTAATCGTCGTCGGTCCGGAGGAGGTTCGGAAGGCCGCTAAATCAATGAACGACGAGTCTCTACTGAAAACCCTGGAGCACCATTTCATTCCCACTCAGTGAAGACCCGTTATCTACTTGTGGGGATCTTAGGCGCTCACCTTTAGTTCAGCGCCACTAAAAGCCTTTCTAGCCAAGGAAAGCAATATCACAATTCAAGGGGAGAGACCCGCCAGGCTCAGGATGCTGGGCCACCACAAAATCAGGCGGTCGAGCTACCCCCGTCATTGAAAAATCATCGCGAGCAACGCGCCCGAAATCGCTGATTTCTTGCTCCTCACCGCTGAACATAAAGTTCACCATGCGCTCTCGTTTGAGACCGGAAATCGTCCTGAAAAAGCAGGGCTCGCAAAGATGGACTTCGTAGCGCTCGCCATCATGAGCCGAACCATAACCCCAGCTGGCTTGCAGAGTGCCGAATTGCAACCCATACCCTTCCACACGCGTGCTGTCGCCACAAACGTCGCACAGTACATCACTGACCGATTCGGTCTGTTCCATTGCTGTGGTCTTCATTAGCAACCTCCCACCTGAATACAGGTCTGTATTCGTCTACCCAGCACCGATGCTTCTTCTGGACCTTAGCTCTAGAACCGCAATAAGCCTGCATGCGCTTCGGAGCAAAGGCAGACTGCAGTTCTCAGCCCGCCTGGATCGGTAGCACCATTAGCCGATTTAGCGGCCACCTCAGGCACCTGCTCTGTTCCACTCCAAGCCTGAAATTTTCCGTTCCGAAACTTCAGCCATGATGCAGGCGGGTATCGACTCTGCTGAAACTATGACCGTAGCCTAGCTTTCAGAACGCAGCTTCAAGAGCAGCATCAAGATCCGCTTTAAAACGCCCCAGGTGAGCCCGAAGCACATGATCCTGACTATCAAAGCACTCCTTCAGGATATGCAGGTAGTTGTTCCGCTCTCTGTAACCGTATGGCTCGATAAGATGCCGTCGCATCACAGCGGCCAATGAAGCCAGATGCTTTCGATTCTCCAAGTCTCGCAGGGTACTGAGCGCCACCCCCAGCAACATCTCCTTGAACCGACGGGCTAAGCGCGATGAAATTAGGACGGGCTGGATGACTCGGCCAATGGCTTCCGCAGCTTCGAAGGAAATGTAAACGTGGTTGCCTTCCATCTGGTCTGCATGGACAACTTCGCCCGATTTTGTAAGAGCGTCGGCATCCCTGATCCACACCGCAGTAGCGCTAACGACTTCGTACAGTAGGTAGCACAGCGGCGTTGGGAACTCATGGCTCTCATCTTCTGGCCGAACTTCACGAGCTCGGTCGACTAGGCGGCTCGCGAAATGAGGCATGTAATGGAGCCACAAATGGTCGGCAACCCTCTGATGTAGGCCCTCCAGAACCATGATCCTGAAAAACCAGATGCCTGCATAAACCGGATCACGATGCTTACCAACATCTTGAAAGGTCAGTAACCGTCCATTGAGCCTCTTCTCAAGTGTCTCATCCGCGTCGATCCGCGCTAAAACAGCCTCACCGACAGACCGGTAAACCCCGAGTCGGGCGGCCATATTAACGTCGTTGCAGTAGAACCTCATGAGGCGCGATTCTCATCAGGCAACGCCAGGCGATGCCCGCCACCATCGAAGTTGTCGTTGTTCTTCAGCTCGCTGTAGAAGACGCTAGCCTCGTTGGCTAATAGAGCCTCGAAGAATTCGTCTTGGAAATCATCAACAAAACGCGTTGCACGCTCCATGAGCTCAATACAGAGGTATGGCCGAGCGATGGCGAGATAGCCGACCAGGGGGCGAGATGAAAGCAGCCGCTTCACGACTATGGCAGCACGACGCTGCACCCGCTGCGAAGGACCGATTAGATCGGCAAGCCATTCGCGGAAGCTAAACCACTTGCGGGAGAGCCAGTTCGTCGAAGCTGCCTCTCCAAGCGAGATGGCCCCATCGTCTCGGAAGACGACCTGCAAGTTGGGATGCGGTGGCCGGATGACGCTGGCCAGACGGCTTCGCACACTTTCTGACGCCACTAGGTTCAACGCCGATGAAAGGTGAAGTTGCAGCAGCTCAGTGAGCTCCTCGAGCTTTCCAGCGTGCAATAGCGATGAGGTCAGATCATCGAAGAGCCCGAGATTCCATCTCGTCAGCCTGGTTCTGCGCGACCGCCAATAAACGAACGTAGCGAGCAGTAAGAACAGCAGGTACTGAGTAGCGCTCTTGTCGAAGCCCCACAGCCAGGGACCGAAGGTAGGAAAACCTAGTGCGGTAAGTACTGGTTGGAAGAACAACCCATGGATGATGAGCAGCACGACCCAGATGACCAACCAATCGAGCCAGCTAAGGCTCAAACGGAAGCTGAGCCTGGCTGTACTTGGCACGATAGACCATACCGCAGCAATCAAGCCAAGCATTGTGAGTAGCGTACTCGTGTCGATGCCTGCTGGGTTCATCAGTGATCCTACTTTTCGGAATGCAGTTAACTGGCCGTTTTCAGCTTGCGCGCAGAGCGAAATCCTCGACCTTCGCGCCACCTACGCAGCGTTTCATTTTGATCGGCCGCGCGCCCATTATTTGATGCATACCTCCAAAGAGTCACATAACATCTCTCGGGAATCGGCGCTTGAATGACCTTTCAAGAGCACGTGAAGTCGATCTAATCACTCCAAGGAAGACAAGCAGCATGGAGCAACGATCTCTCCTTTACGACGCCCGCTTTCTCGAAAGCTACGCGGGGGCCATCGTCACCGACCCTGCAACCGCCATCGTCGAATTGGTCGCCAACTGCTGGGATGCTTACGCCACCCAAGTGGAGATTGCCTGGCCAGCCGCTGACTCGGGCCGACAATTTAGGATCAAAGACAACGGCCTCGGGATGACCCGAGACGAGTTTCAGCATATCTGGCGCACCATTGCGTACAACCGACTCTCAGTTCAGGGCGCTATCGCCGCGCCCCCACAAGACATCGAAGGACTGCCTCGCCCCGTATTTGGCAAGAACGGTAAGGGGCGTTTCGCCAGTTTCTGCTTTGCCGATGAATACCTGATCACTTCACGTAAAAACGGCCAGGAGTTCGTCTGTCGCGTTCATCGAACCCTTACCGAACCCTTGGTGCTGGAAGAGATCTCCTTCAAGGCCGAGGGAGTCGAAGGCCACGGCACCGAGATCGTTGGCAACGGCGACATTCCTCCGCTGAATTTCAGTGAAGAGCAAGCCCGCGAACTGATCGGCAGCCGATTTCTCGCCAACCCGGCCTTCACGGTGTCGATCAACGGAAAACCGATCACCTTCAGTGACATCCCCGAACTGCTATCCAGCGTGGAGCTTGAGATCCCTGATCTAGGGAAAGTGATCATCCTACACATCGATACCAAGAAGGCCGACCGGACCACAAAACAGCATGGCATCGCCTGGTGGGTGCAAAACCGTGCCGTCGGCGACTGCAAATGGAGCCGCAGCGATTACGAGCGCGTGCTCGATGGCCGCACCTCCGAGGCCAAGCGCTTCACCTTCATCGTCCAAGCCGACTTTCTGAACCAGCATGACGCAGTCACACCAGACTGGAGTGGGTTCAAGGACGACAACCCAACCTGGTGCGCCACGCGCGAGGCCGTCCAAGACCGCATCCGACAGATCATTCACAGCAGCGGTGAAAGCGAGCGTGAAGCCAAGCGCGTCGCTGTGATAGAGCGTGTCGGTAACACCGTAAACACCCTATCCCCTAGCAGTAAAGATCGCGTCGAGGCCTTTATCGACGAAGTGGTAAAGACCTGTCCTAACTTTGGCGAGCAGGAAATTGTTCAGCTCTCCACGATCCTTGCGAAGCTGGAAAAGGCCAAATCGCGCTATGGTTTGCTCGAACTCTTGCACAAATGCGAGCCCAACGATTACGACACGCTGCACACCATCCTCTCCGAATGGACAATCGGCATGGCCAAGCTCGTGCTCGACGAGATCCAGAACCGCCTGAAACTCATCGGAGAGCTGCGCACCAAAATTCGGGTCGCTGGAATCGATGAAGTCCATGAGTTGCAGCCACTCTTCGAACGAGGCCTGTGGATGTTCGGTGCGCAATTCGAATCCATAGAGTTCACCTCCAACAAGGGCATGACCTCTGTCATCCGCCAACTGTTCGGCGACCGCCAGGGCAAAGGCAGCCGCAACCGCCCGGACTTTGTAGCCCTACCGGATTGCAGCGTCAGCTTCTATGCCAGGGCGTCCTATGATGAGGACTACAACGAAAATGGCGCCGCACATGTCGTGATCGTGGATCTCAAGACGACCAACCTACCGCTCGGCTCCCGCGAGAGGGAGCAAGTCTGGCGGTACGTGAAGGAGCTGAAGGCCAAGGGCACATTCGTCAGCACACACGAGTGGATGGTTTCATTCTCGGCAGCATCATTGAGCCAGGTGAAGATGATCCCACCACCCACGGTGAAGGAGTCAAAATTACCCCTATGCTCTACGACACTATTTTGCTTCGCGCTGAGAAACGCCTGCTTAACCTCTACACCAAAGTCCAAGACGCCCCATTTCTGCTTGAACAGCAAGAGCAACTCGCCAGCTTTCTGAAGCCGATAGACGTTCGTCAGGGGGATCTGGTCGCAGCGGTTGACGAATAAGAGCGCCTATCAATAAGGCTCCGGCACCCCGTCATCCGGCTTACAGCGATACATGGACCCAGAGCCAACATGATGCCATCACCCACAACAAGTGACATGGCCATGCCTGTAATCAGCATTGGCTCCGACTGACGAAGCAGAGCCAATGTCTGAACGCAAAGGTGGTTGCTATGTCACTTGAGATTTATGCTAGCCTGCAAGCGCTTTGGATATAGATCCAAAGGTGCATCACAAGCTGTCAAGCCCCATGGCGGCATCCCAGGTATAACAACCAAAGGTGACCAGCAATGCGGCCAGCAGCCCTCGGATACTTATCTTCATAGGTACTCCAAGTGTGACGCTGACATTATACGTCGATCCTAGCAATCGCGGCGAAATCGGAACTGGGTGACAGAGACCGATTGGATGATGTGAGGAGCATTTGAGTTTATCCGGCCAGGCGGCTGAGGATTGCCGCCATCCTATGCCTGGCCGGTTGGCTCGAACAAGGATGTACGCAGATGGCAGAAAATTGGTACAAGTCACGGGGCTACCTGCACTTTGATCGCCCGATCAACCAGGCTGCGGCGCTGGACATAGTCTCAAACCCAAAAGCTGTTGCCAGGCACGCCTTTTACCCATTCATTCGCTATGTCGCACAAACAAAGAAGGTGTTTTTCGACAAAAGCATTGGGAAGGTGGTCAAAAAAGACCCAAAGGAACGGCCTATTTCCTACGCCGCACACGTCGACAGCCACATTTACTCGTACTACTGCGAACAGCTGAACCAGGCCTACGAGAACCATCTGGCTGAAATGGAGTGGTCATCTTCCATTCTGGCGTTTAGAGCCCTTGGCAAAAGCAATATCGAATTTGCTCGGGATGCCTTCCTGAATATTGCGGCGAGAGAGTCCTGCTGCGTCATCGCCATCGACATCAAAGGGTTCTTTGATAACCTGGATCATGTGCACCTGAAAGTTGCCTGGCAGTCCCTCCTTGGCACCAGCCAACTGCCCGATGATCACTACGCAGTGTATCGCTCCCTCACCAAGTTTTCGTTCGTCTACAGAGACCAAGTCTACGAAGCGTTGGGGCTTTCAAAGAACAACCCCAAGCAAGGCCGCAAGCGAATTTGCGAACCCCATGAATTCCGGGCCAAGGTGCGTGATCGCGCCCTGATCGAAACCAACAAGGACAAGAAGGGTATCCCCCAGGGCTCTCCCATCAGTGCCCTGCTGTCCAACGTGTACATGATGGGCTTTGATAAACAGATTCACTCTTATGTCCAATCCTGCGGCGGTGCCTACTACCGATACTGCGACGATGTTTTGCTGATTGTCCCGCTGGAAAAGGAAGCAGAGGCCAAGACCTTAGTGGATCAACGCGTCAGTGAAATAGGACTGGAAATTCAGGCCGCCAAGACGGAGACCTGCAAATTCACACGGTCAGCCAAAGGATTGAGATCAGAACGACCGCTGCAATACCTGGGCTTTATCTTCGATGGAGCGAGCATCTACCTGCGTTCGTCGTCTCTAGCCCGCTACCAAGATCGTGTACACAGAGGCATCTGGCTGGCCGAAAAATGCATGGACAAGGTCAATGCCAAGCGGATTGCCAGAGGCCAGTTGCCCCGCTCGATGTTTCTGAAAAAGCTGTACAAGCGCTATTCCTATCTGGGCCGGAGAAATTTCATCTCCTATGGCTACCGGGCTGCCAGGATCATGCACGCTCCCTCGATCAAGAAGCAGCTCAAGCCACACTGGAGCAGGCTCCGCGAACGTATTTCTACCGCCCAAGGCGAATGACGCCCCGAATTAGAGAGCCCCACCATGGCGATGAAGTTTGGCCGCGCTCATTGCGAACAACTCAAAAAATCGTTGTCCCCTTACCAAGCACGCGATCTGTATACCAACGAAGACGGCGAGCACTATGCACAGGAGTTGACCTTTCTTTGCGAGGATCAGCGCTGCCGTGCGCTACTCACCCCCGTCGGCATCTACATGGCGCGCAAATCAAAACGGGCGCTGCACTTTCGCACTAGGGAGGAACATGCACCGGACTGTGATTTTTTACAGCCTGGCGCATCAGGTGGCACGAGCCGCTCGCCAGCGGAGCAGGAGGACGACTTTAAACCCAGCGACTTCCCAACTGAACTAGATTTATCTCCTCGTCCCCGTAAAGGCGCTGGAGGGGGAGGCGAAACCACGACCAGTGGGATTGATGACGAGACAGGCACCAGCGGGGCCGCCTCGACACGCGACGGCAAAATGCGAAAGACGAGTACCCGCACGCGCTATTTGGACTTGGTGGTGGATTGCTATCTGTCCGAGGATGACGCCAGCAAGAACCAACTCTTAACCATTGCAGACAAGACCAAAACCTTTGCCCGCTTCTTCAAGAAGATCCAGTATTTCCAAGACGAAACCGGACTAATCTACCACGGCCTGATCGATGATCTACGACTATACGCAGGCAAAGGCGTGGGCCTGCGCTTTGCCGAATTGGTGTGGGTGGACAAGAAGCGATACCGTGTCTGGGCGTATGTTCCGCAGGAGCGTATCGAAGAATCCCGACGCCGAAAGGCTTTTCTGGCAGAAATTGATGAATTGGAGAAAGCGATCAAGGCCGGAGAACAAGTACATGCGTTCTTTGTCGGCGCCTACCCGCTCAGAAGCACCGTAGAGAATAGAGACGGCAGCCAATTTGAGGTGTATCGAGCTGAGCTACTGAGCATTGATCATCTATCGCTGGTGTTTGCCGAATCCAGCCAACGTTAGAACTCCACACACAAACTTCAGATTATCACTGTGTAGCAAGAACGCCCCTACACAGTAAGGGTCGCATAGATTCTAATCAGCTCTCTTGGCGAACACACTGGTAACCAACAGCGTCCTAGCCGGATGCTGGGGCTCCTGCCCTCACTACCCTGACCAAGTAACTGGCCGCATTTAGTTCGCGCACGGAGAGTAGCTACAACCCGAACTTATTTTGGCTTCTTCGGTTTAGGCGGAGAGCTTGTAGACTCGACAAATTGGTGAAAGGCGCTGGTCAAATCCTCGACTGACGCCTTTGGCAAGCGAGGAGCACGAGGAGCCTTGGTCGACAGAGTAGTTTTCGAAGTGGCTTTCTCAATGTGATCCATAGCTGCCCGCTCGCTTTCATTAAGGGCTGAATCAAAGACTTTGGCTACGACACGGTTATCTCGATCTGCGCGGGCAAATGCCACAATGTTGGATCGGACGGTTACGGGAAGCTCAAACGGACAACGAAGATCTAACCGGCCACCTGTCCTACGATTCTGCAGCGCTTGTAGCTGCAGTTCCTCCACATCCTCCCGATTCGCCGCATATGCGACGGAGCGATATGCCTGGCTAATGTCTGACAGAGTCAGGGACTCACGTCCGGAGCTGCGCGCCTCGATGTAGGCGTGCTTTATAAGTTGAACAACGAGCCGCTTGATTCCAAACGTAGACTTATAAATTTCGTGGGCGAGGTCATCAATTGATCCAGATATGTGGCCGCCCGACACCCTAACGCATTCAACAATGTAATTCCTCCACCCAGAGCTCTCTGGATCATCGGGTAGCATGATCCTCGGCTCCGAAAGCAGGCGCTGCTTGTCTTCGCTGTTGCGACCCAAAAGCTTGTGCAAAAGACTGTAGTTGGAGACAAACACCATCGGAGGGCCAATCGCGGCCAACGTTAACAAGATGTCTGTGACTCGTGAAACACCCTGCCCAGCGTTGATGTGCTGAGTTTCTTCTAGAAGGAGTAGCGATACACCATCTCTATTTGCCCGACGGCGGCACTCGACGAGTAATTTAGCAACGTTATGGCTAGTTGACCTTTGATCACCCAAAACAAAGTCCGCCAACATCTGCCTACCGCCAGCTTTGCCCCTGGCGCTCGCATACCAGTGAGAGGTCAACTTCAAGCTTCCCTCAAAATGGTTGCAGGCGAGGTCTACAGGTGGAGGCAAAACCTTCCGCAGAGCTGCTATGGTCTGGGTCTTACCTATTCCGGCTAGGCCCGTCAGGCAGATAGGAGCGACTTCCACGTCAGGGGGGTTATAAATTCGAGAAATGTATTCCACTTCACTCGAAAATAGTCTCTGGCTGTGCAGCGACGCCTTCGTTGCCATTTCCTTGATGAACGCTAGGGAAAAATCATTGGGTAGATAAATTTCCTTAAGAGCACCTTCGAGTGCTTCGGCAGCGACCAAAACGTCCTTGCCACCTAAATCTCTAACAGCACCGGGCTTTACAGTTACTCGCTCGCGAATACGCTCGACATCCAAGCAGCCGTCAAAACGGGTATTGATGACCTCGTTCACTTTGCCTTTCCTCTGAGGCGGTTGAAATCAGCCGTATCCCGCAGCGCCGCACCGCCTTTAGAGGGTCGGCCTAGCTTTCGCTGACCGCTGTCCCATTCCTCTCCGGTTTCTCTCTCGAATCGATCCCTAAATTCCTGTTGAATCGCCGGCCTTTCATGTCGAAGATCTGCCGCAACTGCACGACGCATCTTGTCGATTTCTTTCAGATCATGCAGTGAAATATCGACACTACTTTCCGGTGTACTTGCAGGACGAATAAAGTCCAATTCGTATAGCAAACCTTCTACCTCGACCCAAATATGTCGCACGCACATCGTTAGTGCGAATGCAGAAACAGAAACTGTACCATTTCTGGCAATACGATCGAACACTCGGGTGTTTACTAGCGCCTGAGATCTATATTTACGACCATAAAAATATACGGCATCTTTTTTAATTGTAGCAGGATGCTCGGTTAGAAATAACCTAACAGCTCTATCATATGGCATACCAATAGCACTATTTCGACCGCGACTATCGAGATAGCACCAAATGTTGTGAGGTGTAGGTTTGAAACCTGTCAGTAACATTTCCTCCGTCATCCGCATAGCCGCATCAGAGCTATGATTATCAGATAGTACACGCATGATCTCACGTCGAGCCATCTGTACGAAGTTCAACTTACTGTGAACATAGCTTGGCTGATCTAGCGTCTTCTTATCCCGTGGATGAGACGACTCCACAGTTGCCTTGGACTGTCCTGAAAAGGAAGGAGTTAACTCAAGACTTCCAAGCCAGCGTATTTCCGACGTGCAGTCGTAGCCAGCTCCAGGTCCTCTATCGAAAACGATACTACCGGAGAGTCCTATACTCGGCCACTCACCAGGCTTTATCACCAACCCAAATAATTCGCCAAACTTCACCTTATCAATAGCCATTGAAAACAGGGCCATCCTATAGGCTTCCATGTTTTCTCGACCCTCTGAAAAGCCGATGCCCAGTATGGCTCCCGATAGGCCACAAACCGCACGCACTACGCAGAATCCATCCACTGCACTGCCTTCAGTGATACCTGAAAGCTTTTCAGAGAGATTATAGCCATCGAACTCTACACGCTGATTCAAGTTAGTCAGGCTCTCAGCAAAGCTACCCTCTGATCCGGCTTGAGCTCTCGCTATATGGGGCCCTTTTAACTCATAGGCGAGCGCTTTCGGATTGATAAGTTTGCGTACCCAATATTTGAACTGCGTAATCGAAGGAAAAGGTTTTCCATCAGGATGAATGAAAGACTTTGAATCCCCCCTTGTTACGACGGTGCAGCCAAACTCTTTGGTTAATACATCACTATAAAGCCTTTCTTGGCTGCCATACGCCGATCTAAACCTCAAGAACCCTGAAAGAATCTTCTCTTTCATTTCAGCAGTGCATGGATACCCAGAACTTCGTCCTTTCGGAGAAGGCCTGCCTAATTTCCTTGAATTCGTATGGGCCTCGCGGTTCCAGCCGCCAATACGGTGAAGCGGAGGCATTAACGCCCATTTATTAAAACCAAAAACAATATAACTATAGAACCACAGCCTAAGCCTCCTCGCATTCTGCTGTGGAATAGATTTCTTGGCGTGAGCATTGATAATAGCATTGGGATTATCGCTACTAATTACAATCAGATAATTAGCTATCAACTCCGAAATAGCCATATATCTACGATCTACCTTCTGGCTATAACTTTCCTTCGTGGAGATTCTACGGCGCTCCAAGTGAGAGACAGAATAACCTTGAATAGGTCCTAACCACGGCGGGTAGTCATCTCGAGCGTCTTCAACCAAAAAACCCTGTTCAAGACCTTCCTCAAAATCAATCCTAGAAACTGTAATAAGCTCTACACTCACATCTTCGTTTTCATTGGCAAACAAGACAAGCCTGACTCGGTTTCGATCAGAGTCGCTATTAAGAAAATGATAAGCTTGTCCTTGATCAAAACACTTGAAACCCTGAGGCGCGACAATTCGCGCTCCTAGCATCATGCTTCAAACTCCACGAACAGGCTGCCATATACTGACAGTAGGTCTTGTTCTGATGGTTTGAGCGGATGATCTATTAGTATTGGCTCGAAGAAATTTATCGATAATTTCCGACTCCAAATATCCTGATAGATCGCTGCAATAAACTGATCACGACACCCCCAACGAGCACCGTACTGAAGAGCCACATGTGCCAGCGGTATCCCATTCGCAAAAGCTTCCTGTAGCGAGCAACTAAAATCCGACATTACGGTAGAATCGTGCGTTACTGAGAGTTCGTGCATACTAAAGAGTAGATCCAGATTAGCTATGACTACCGGATCAATCATATCTAAGGAGACTTGAACCGTCCTTATTCCTGCGCTAGCGTAATACTCCAACTCAAGCTTGGCTCTGAGTTGAGCATGATCTCTATCTTTCTTCTGCTGAATTGGGCTCTTGGCGCTTGAGAGCCGTCTTTCCGAAAAAGCATTTCTTACATCCTTCACAGACCAATTCACGGCATAAGGTATCCCCGTGTGGCTAGCCATAAAGAGCAGAAGATCCCCTTGATAGGGAAATGGTACTTTCTTACGCTCGCCACTGGAGTTAGTAACTACAATCTCGTGATGCTTGAATCCAATCTGCGTTGCAATTTCTAGCGTTCCACGCAATGGCGGTGGAAATGTACCAACTGTCAAAGGGTGACCATGTAAAGGATGAATCGTCGTTACGGGCGACAACATTTTTTGTTCGTGAATATCAATAAGTTCAGGATGATAAAGCGCGAGCTGAGCGAACACTCGCTCAGGGGTGGACAAAACATGTAGCGTTCTCCCAAGTTTCCGGCTGTTCAGCCGACTTATACGAGAACCCTTTGGCGCTTCACGAGTAACAGCCAGTGTGGAAGGCGTATAGATTTCCCCCCACCTAAAGCGGCCTTGCCGGCTTACTATCAGCTCAAATCTCTGCTGAGGGGTCATCCCTTAAATTCCAATGTCATCGGGCTGTTCAACGCGCTAGTCATTTTCAAAAATGGCTATAGACGGCGCGAAACCATTTATCCGAGGTGGGCATTCTTAAGCCTCGCCATTCACGATCAAAACTTTTCTAAGGATGAGCGAGAACATACGAGGCTTGACGCCCCGCACTGAGCGGATAGACAATGGAAAGGTCAGGCAGTCAAATCTGACGTTTCCACGGAGGCCCAAGGTCGCACTTGGGCCTTTGTCTATCTAGCTTTTGGCTCTCCTTGATTGGCTAGATGTCACATATTCACTTCTTCCTCTCAAACCAACCAACGTAACCCTCGTCGCCCACAAGAGTGGCTGATTCCTAGGATTTTATATGTCCTAGAAGTTCTAATCTCGCGTGAGAGCGGGGCATGTTAACGCCGGAAAAAGTAGGCTGACAACAAAAAAATGGCGAAAAAATCCGCCTCCGGAGGCGGATTTGCACGCAATTTTACGCAATTTTTTTAAAAACACACTGTTACTAGGTGGTTTGGAGAATTAGGAATTTAGACAGTCTACGGTTTACCGTAGACTTTATAACAAAAAATAGTGACACTAAATTTTCTTATCTCCTCAAGTTATCTCAAGAGCATAGACGTACTACTATCCTCATTGCTTTGGAAAGGTGAGCGGCTTATGCGAATCTATGATCAAGGCTCTGTACATTGGCAGCCAACTGTCGCCTTAAATTGGCTGGAGGATGAGACATTTTTTAGCGTTTGTAGTCGTCATCATGTGATTTGGGGCAGCCCTGACGCGATGACTACGTTTCGTGGATTATTCCAGTCAGAGGGTAATTCACTACCTCATGATTTTCCGCACAGTTTGGACGCGCTCCGACACCCGATGCGGGCGGTGCTAGGTGATCCAGACGTGATTATCTCTCGAAGAACCATCTTCCCCTTTTTTCGTCCGTTCCAGTCACAGGAACACATCCAGGCAGCCCTAAATATAATGAAGGGATTGCAGCTTGGATCAATTAAATACAAGCTTGGCCTGGTAACAGGGCGCTTTGGCGCAGAACATCCTTTAAAAGCATGTCACGCCTGTATTGATGCTGACATTAATAACCACGGAACTTCTTACTGGCATCTTTGCCATCAATATCCAGGCGTAAGCATCTGCCCTATACATAAGCAGATGCTTCAGGAAAGCATCCATAATAGGCAATGGTCTGGGCGCTTTCGTTGGACTTTGCCAGACAAAGGCGATCTGACATCATGGGACTTTGCAGGTTTCAATTCCATTACCCAACATGCTCTTCTACAGTTATCAAATTCCGTTCTTGATTTGGCTGCTCTTGGAAATGTCAGATCCTTTGACCCATTTATTGTAAGCTCGGTCTATCGCAACACTCTTCAAGAAATGGACTTTCTAAATTCAATTTCACAGAAGGCAGCGCCATCACTGGCCAAATATGCTGCATTGCTTCAGCCTTACCACTCTCTTACGTCGCTACCTCATACTGCGCAAAAGGCTCGTACCTACATAGAGCATCTTGTCAGGAATCCTCGCGGCCACAGTCATCCGCTCAAGCACCTCGTGATGATCAATTGGCTGTTCGGACAAGTCCGCGATTTCATTGATGCCTACGACTGTGCGAAAGCAGAAAAAGCAGAAAAAGCAGAAAAAGCAGAAAAAGCAGAAAAAGCAGAAAAAGCAGAAAAAGCAGAAAAAGCAGAAAAAGCAGAAAAAGCAGAAAAAGCAGAAAAAGCAGAAAAAGCAGAAAAACAATCTGTTCAATTCGGGAGGGTAGGTCAATACTTACAATTTGAAGGATCTGCGGAGTCTACGGAGACATTACCGCAAAAACTTAAACCGAAAGTCCTCAAACCTCATACCCGATCTGAAATATTGAGACGGCTTCGCAAAGGTACTCCAAAAAAACTTATTTGCTCAGAATTCAAACTGACCATATCAACAGTTAATAAACTTCTCAGATCTGAGGCGTTAGTTAAAAAAGCTTGGACAGAATCCACACACAACAAAACCCT
The DNA here is from genome assembly GCF_000582595.1 of Pseudomonas sp. BAY1663. NCBI lineage: Bacteria > Pseudomonadati > Pseudomonadota > Gammaproteobacteria > Pseudomonadales > Pseudomonadaceae > Pseudomonas > Pseudomonas sp. BAY1663. Next base: position 29,785 of record NZ_AZSV01000008.1, on the reverse strand, counting down.
ATTAAAAAATAGGTCAGAATGGAAATCCTTGATCAAAAAACACCCTAACTCTAGCGCTAAACTCGTACGCTCCGAAAACCCCAAGCTCTACGCATGGCTTTATCGCAATGATAAGTCTTGGTTACTAAAAGAAACAGAGAGACTTCCAACCGGGAGAACTGGAAACAACTCAAAAGTTGACTGGGCCTTAAGGGACGAGGCACTAGAAGCTCTTCTTATAACGAAACTTAATGAAGACCCTTGCTCTATTAGAAGTAGTAAAGTTAGCAACAAGGATATTTATACGCTAGCACCCGAGCTATCTATCTGTCTAAAATCTCGCAATCAATACCCGCGCACACGTGCGCTATTACAAAAAGTAAAGAACTGCCACCAGCCTTCCAAGCTGCATTAATCTTTTACTGATAGGAGCATCACTGGAGTAGATGTCTTGAAGCATGCAGGTTAGTCAGGTATTTCAGGTGAAAACTGTCATTTGGAGATCGCTTAATTGACCCTTCCCCATGAAAGAACCCGTGCCATCATCAAAACTGAAGAATTTCTGAGAGAGCTAACTCGTAGCCCCGAACTGCCTCAGGATATCCGGAGCTATGCGAAGAGTCTTCTCAGGCACTATCCATCTGCCGATCAGATATTTTCGTTGGGGCGGCTAGAGGAATGTTTGGAAAGCGACACCCCTGACGACGAATTTCGAAGACGTGTGATTGCCTGGCATCAGACCTTGCTGAGCTCGTCATTGGAGCCACCGAAATAGTGATTCGCCACATGGATTCTAAACTTCCGGTCTCATATCGCGTGGCACAGCAGGTCCGGCGCATGCCCAAAGGGCGGGTCTTCAGCATCAGGCGCTTTGCAGCCTTGGGAACGAAGAACGCTATTTCAAAGGCTTGCGCCCGGCTCGTAAGCGTAGGCGAGCTCGAGCGCGTTTATCCCGGCATCTACATGCGGCCAAAGCGAAGCCCGTACACCGGCTGGGTTCGTCCCTCGGTTTTGGACTTGGTAAAACTGCTTGCCAAGCAGAACAGTTGGACGCTGCAGATCCATGGCGCTAATGCCATCAGAGGATTCGGACTCAGCACTCAAATGCCACTCATCCCAATTTATTACACTAGCGGCCCCAGCAGATCTCTGTTTGTCGGGAATGCCGAAGTCAGACTCGTGCATGCCGCACCAATGACTTTGCAGCACCCTGGAACTCGTGTTGGCATGGCTATCAGCGCTTTGCTGTATTTAGGAAAAGGAGGGTCTAAGCCGGATCACGTCGAAAAAATAAAAAGAGCGCTTAGTGCTGACGAACTGGTTACATTAATGAACTGCAGATTGCCGATATGGATGCACGAAGCATTAGGGACTGCCTTGAACACACACAAATAGCCACACGCAGTATCGTCAGCGGCTACAGCACGTGGGTGGCGTGTACGCCGCTTTGAGGAGACTCCAACTAATCGTCATTCGCCAACAATCTCTATCTTCCAGTTCAAGGAAAAGCGACCTATCTGCGCCGATGCGAGACGCGTCATTTATTCAACTGCGCAACGACATTTTCGAACTGCTTCATGATTCTCTGGCTGCGCCCAGATCCTGGCTAACGGTTAAGTTCCTGAGCTGCTATCTTTGTGATTGGCCAGCACCGGAACCGCTGGTAAAGGAGGGCCAACTCTCCTTGGACTCAGCTGATGCCCCTTCCGGCGAGGCGATGGAAAATTGCAACACGGGTACAGCGTCGGGCGATCATATCTGTCGTTACTATGGCTAAGTTGAGAGAGAGGAGATGGGTACGGGCACAACCAGTGACCTACGCCATGAACATAATCCTCTTCAACATATTGAGCGGACTCGCTACCCCAAGCCCGATAAGTAGACCAAAGGGAGGATACCGGGCGAGGCTCATACCTATAACGCTTCACATCCTCCAGAAAATGATTAAAACTCTCGTAAAGAAATAAAACTGAGTCCAAAGCCAAGCCTGAATATTCACTAAGAAACATTGCATTGTTCTCAGCGGCATGTGCCTCTATAACCTTAAGTACGTGCCTTACCTTAGATCTTAACTCCTCTGCTACTCCTTTACCAACCTCGCCGTAAGAAGAAATTAAACACAAGAATTTATCATTCACTGCTAATAAGGCGGACTCGATAGGAATAACAAAACCGAAATCAAAAACGTCCTTAAAAAATTTTGCCTTTTTTAGCTCTAAGGAGTCTTCATTCTTGACAGATAGTATCTCACTAAGATGACGGCCAGCGCAGCCCTTCCACATTACCTCCAAACCATGGCCCTTATAGGCAAAGGTCCTGCCGCAGAATGGGCAGTTGCTCACTAGATGAACATTATGTTTGGCGCAAACCTTGATGTCTGGGCGGGGTGCTCTTCGCCAATATGAAAAACCGAGGACGTTCAAATCCTCTTTCACACACTCCGGGCAAAAGGCTGCGGAAACACGATCCGACTCGAAATGATGGTATTGGGAGCGATATTCTGTGTGTGAATAAGAAATATCTTGGCTGCTTTTAAAAATTGAATACCTCGGGTAGAAGGTGTGGTGGTGAAGAAGACGGTTGAAGCCATAACAACCAAACCACCCCATAGCCGCAGCTATTACTTTTACATCATTAGAACAGACAGCAAATTTTGTTAGGCGATCAAGAGCCTTTATCTCGGGATCATGCCAATTCAGAAATATGTTTCGCGCGATAAATGAGCGCAGAGACTCATCGCTTTGGATACGCAAAAGCATGGCTATCCTGCAGATGGGATTGACGGACTGACCAACGAGCGATGCTAGGGTGCAGATGTTCGTAACAGGTGGTGAGCCCGGTCGGCCCCCCACCTTCTGCGACAGTTTTTATTGTTTAGCGACAGTTTTTATTGTCTAAAACCAACAGCTTCAGCAGGAGCCAGTCCTCACTCGACGGTGACGCTCTTGGCCAGGTTGCGCGGCTGGTCGACGTCGGTGCCGCGCAGCACCGCGACGTAGTAGGACAGCAGCTGCAGCGGCAGGGTGTAGAGGATCGGCGCCAGCGCATCGTGGATATGCGGCATGTTCACCAGGAAGGTACCCTCGCCGTTCTCGATGCCAGCCTCGCGGTCGGCGAAGACGATCAGTTCGCCGCCGCGCGCGCGCACTTCCTGCAGGTTGGACTTGAGCTTCTCCACCAGCTCGTTGTTCGGCGCCACGGTGACCACCGGCATGTCGGCGTCGACCAGCGCCAGCGGGCCGTGCTTGAGTTCGCCGGCCGGATAGGCCTCGGCGTGGATGTAAGAGATTTCCTTGAGCTTGAGCGCGCCCTCCATCGCCACCGGATACTGCGCACCGCGGCCGAGGAACAGGGTGTGGTGCTTCTCGGCGAAATGCTCGGCAATCTTCTCCACCGTGGTATCCATCGCCAGCGCCTCGCCCAGGCGGGTCGGCAGCCGGCGCAATTCCTCGATCAGCTCGGCTTCCCGGGCGGCGTCGAGGCTGCCGTGCACCTGGCCCAGCGCCAGGGTCAGCAACATCAATCCTACCAATTGGGTGGTGAAGGCCTTGGTCGAGGCCACGCCAATCTCCGGGCCGGCCTGGGTCAGCAGCGTGAGGTCGGACTCGCGTACCAGCGAGCTGATGCCGACGTTACAGATCGCCAGGCTGGCCAGGTAGCCCAGCGCCTTGGCGTTGCGCAGCGCGGCCAGGGTGTCGGCGGTCTCGCCGGACTGGGAGATGGTGACGAACAGGGTGTCCGGCTGCACCACCACCTTGCGGTAGCGGAACTCGCTAGCCACCTCGACCTGGCAGGGAATCCCGGCCAGCTCCTCCAGCCAGTAACGCGCGACCATGCCGGCGTGGTAGCTGGTGCCGCAGGCGACGATCTGCACGTTGCGCACCCGGGCGAACAGCTCGGCGGCCTGCGGGCCGAAGGCCTGCACCAGTACCTGGCGCTCGCCGAGACGGCCTTCCAGGGTACGCTGCACGACCTTGGGCTGTTCGTGGATTTCCTTGAGCATGAAGTGGCGGTATTCGCCCTTGTCCGCCGCCTCGGCGCCCTCGTGGTACTGCACGGCCTCGCGCTGTACCGGCTGGCCGTCGACATCCCAGATCTGCACGCTGTCGCGGCGGATCTCGGCGATATCGCCCTCCTCCAGGTACATGAAGCGGTCGGTGACCTGGCGCAGCGCCAGCTGGTCGGAGGCGAGGAAGTTCTCGCCCAGGCCCAGGCCGATCACCAGCGGGCTGCCGCTGCGTGCGGCGAGCAGGCGATCGGGTTGCTTGGCGCTGATCACCGCCAGGCCGTAGGCGCCGTGCAGGTCCTTGACCGTGGCCTTGAGCGCGACGGTCAGGTCACCGAGCTCGTCGAGCTTGTGCTGCAACAGATGCACGATGACTTCGGTATCGGTGTCGGAAACGAAGACGTAGCCGAGCGCCTTGAGCCGTTCGCGCAGCGCCTCGTGGTTCTCGATGATGCCGTTGTGCACCACCGCCAGGTCGTCGCCGGAAAAATGCGGGTGGGCATTGCGCTCGCACGGCGCGCCGTGGGTGGCCCAGCGGGTATGGGCGATGCCCAGGCGGCCGGACAGCTGCGCCTGCGCCTGGGCCTGCTCCAGTTCCGCCACCTTGCCGGAACGGCGCAGGCGCTGCAGCGCGCCGGCGGCATTCAGCACGGCGATGCCGGCGCTGTCGTAGCCCCGGTATTCCAGGCGCTTGAGGCCCTCGAGAAGGATCGCGGTGATGTTGCGTTCGGCGACGGCGCCAACGATGCCACACATGGTTCAGGTCTCCAGATTGGGTTCGACGGCCGCGCAGAGCAGCTTGACGCCGCGGGCCTGGATACGGGTGCGCGCCTCGTCGCTGAGACGCTCATCGGTGATCAGGGTATGGATGCCGCTCCAGGGCAGCTCCAGGTTGGGAATGCGCCGGCCGATCTTGTCCGCTTCGGCCAGCACGATGACTTCCCGGGCGACCTCGGCCATGACACGCGACAGGCCCAGCAGTTCGTTGAAGGTGGTGGTGCCACGTTCGAGGTCGATGCCGTCGGCGCCGATGAACAACTGATCGAAATCATAGGAGCGCAGCACCTGCTCGGCGACCTGGCCCTGGAAGGACTCCGAATGCGGGTCCCAGGTGCCACCGGTCATCAGCAGCACCGGCTCGTGCTCCAGTTCGCGCAGGGCATTGGCCACGCTGAGCGAGTTGGTCATCACCACCAGGCCCGGCTTGTGGCCCAGCTCGGGAATCATCGCCGCGGTGGTGGTGCCGCTGTCGATGATGATCCGCGCATGTTCGCGGATGCAGCCCACCGCTAGGCGCGCGATGGCCTGTTTCCACGGCGAGACGGGCTGGGCCGTGTCGCCGATCAGCTCCTGGGGCAACGGCACCGCACCGCCGTAGCGACGCAGCAGCAGGCCGTTCTTCTCCAGCGCGGCGAGGTCCTTGCGGATGGTGACTTCGGAGGTCTCGAAACGCCGCGACAACTCATCCACGCTAACTTCGCCCTGCTCGTTGAGCAGGGCGAGAATCGCGTGGCGGCGTTGCGGCGTGTTGCGCTTCGACATGAACATGTTTCGATTCGAAAGTTAATGCCGCGAATCAAAACATATGCGCCCGGAGGACGCAAGCTGGCAGTGCCGCTTAAGGCTTCTGCTTGCTCGGCCGCTGCCAGCCGTCGATGTTGCGCTGGCGGCCCCGGCCGAGCGCCAGGGTATGCGTCGGCACATCCTCGGTGATCACCGAGCCCGCACCGGTGGTGGCGCCATCGCCCAGGTTCAGCGGCGCGACCAACGAGCTGTTGGAGCCGATGAACACGTCCTCGCCCATCACCGTCCTGAACTTGTTGGCGCCGTCGTAGTTGCAGGTAATGGTACCGGCGCCGATGTTGCTCCGCGCGCCGATCTCGGCATCGCCCAGGTAGCTCAGGTGGCCGGCCTTGGCGCCTTCGGCCAGGGTCGCGTTCTTCAGTTCGACGAAGTTGCCCACGTGCGCCCTGGCGCCGAGCACACTGCCGGGGCGCAGGCGGGCGAACGGGCCGCAGTCGGCGCCCTCGCCGAGTTCCGCGCCTTCCAGGTGCGAGTTGGCCTTGACGATCGCGCCCTTGCGCAGGGTGCTGTCCCTGATCACGCAGTTGGGGCCGATCGAAACGCCGTCCTCGATGATCACGCTGCCTTCGAGAATCACGTTGACGTCGATCAGCACGTCGCGGCCGACGCTGACGTCGCCGCGCAGGTCGAAGCGCGCCGGATCGCGCAGCGTCACCCCCTCGGCCATCAGTCGGCGGGCCGCGCGCCGCTGATAGTGGCGTTCGAGTTCGGCAAGCTGGATGCGGTCGTTGGCGCCCTGCACTTCCATGGCATCCAGCGGCTGCTCGGTGGCCACACGTAGGCCATCGGCCACCGCCATGGCGATCACGTCGGTCAGGTAGTACTCGCCTTGGACATTGCTGTTGGACAGCCGCCCCAGCCATTCGCCGATACGGCTGCCCGGTACCGCCAGGATGCCGGTATTGCCCTCGCGAATCGCCCGCTGCTCGGCGCTGGCGTCCTTGTGCTCGATGATCGCCTGCACCTCGCCCTGCGCGTCGCGGACGATGCGCCCGTAGCCGCTGGGGTCGTCGAGTACCACGGTGAGCAGCGCCAGCTGCTCGGGACCGACCTTGTGCAACAGGCGCTGCAGGGTTTCGGCCTCGATCAGCGGCACGTCGCCGTAGAGGATCAGCACCCGCTCGGCCGCGAGGTTCGGCAGCGCCTGCGCCACCGCATGGCCGGTGCCGAGCTGCTCGGCCTGGACGACGTAGTTGAGGTCCTCGCCCGCCAGGCACTGGCGCACCTGCTCGGCGCCATGGCCGATGACCACCTGGATGCTCCGGGGCTGCAGCGCACGCGCGGTATCGATGACATGCCCGAGCATGGATTTGCCGGCGACCGGATGCAGCACCTTGGGCAGGGAGGAACGCATGCGGGTGCCCTGACCGGCGGCGAGAATGACGATATCGAGAGACATGGGCTGATCCTGAAACGGTATCGGGCCGGGTAGCGGCCCGGCGATGCCGGAGCCATCCGCGCGCCGGTCCGACAAATGGCGGAAAAAGAAAAAGGGTAGCCAAGGCTACCCTTTTACTCGTGCGCGATGAAGTCGCGGGCCGATCAGTGCCGGCCGTACTTCTTGCGCAGGTGCTCGATGGTACGCAGCTGGGCGGCAGCTTCGGCCAGACGAGCGGCGGCGGAACCGTAGTCGAAATCCGCCCCCTTCTCGTGCAACGCCTTTTCCGCAGCCTTGACGGCGGCCTGAGCAGCGGCCTCGTCGATGTCCTTGGCGCGCGTGGCGGTATCGGCGAGAACCTTCACCATGTTCGGCTGCACTTCGATGAAGCCGCCGGAGATGTAGAAGATCTCCTCGTCGCCACCCTGCTTGATCACCCGCACCGGACCCGGCTTGAGATCGGTCAGCAGCGGCGCGTGGCCCGGCAGGATACCGATGTCACCCAGGTTGCCATGGGCGACGACCATTTCCACCAGCCCCGAGAACAGCTCTTCTTCCGCGCTGACGATGTCGCAATGGACTGTCATAGCCATACTTATGCCTCGGTAATCAGCCCGCCCGGCCAAGGCCGGTCAGGCTGGATCGGCGCCCGCGAACGGGCGCGCCAGTTACAGTTTCTTGGCTTTCTCGATGGCTTCGTCGATGGTGCCGACCATGTAGAACGCCTGCTCCGGCAGGTGGTCGTACTCGCCATTGAGGATGCCCTGGAAGCCACGGATGGTTTCCTTCAGGGACACGTACTTGCCCGGGGCGCCGGTGAAGACTTCCGCCACGTGGAACGGCTGGGACAGGAAGCGCTGGATCTTGCGCGCGCGCGCCACCAGCTGCTTGTCGGTCTCGGACAGTTCGTCCATGCCGAGAATGGCGATGATGTCCTTCAGTTCCTTGTAGCGCTGCAGCACGTACTGCACGCCGCGGGTCACTTCGTAGTGCTCCTGGCCGACCACCAGCGGGTCCAGCGAACGGCTGGTGGAGTCCAGCGGGTCGACCGCGGGGTAGATACCCAGCGAGGCGATGTCGCGGCTCAGTACCACGGTGGCGTCGAGGTGGGCGAAGGTGGTCGCCGGGCTCGGGTCGGTCAGGTCGTCCGCGGGAACGTAGACGGCCTGGATCGAGGTGATCGAACCGGTCTTGGTGGAGGTGATGCGCTCCTGCAGAACGCCCATTTCCTCGGCCAGGGTCGGCTGATAACCCACCGCGGACGGCATACGACCCAGCAGTGCCGACACTTCGGTACCGGCCAGGGTGTAGCGGTAGATGTTGTCGATGAACAGCAGGACGTCGCGGCCTTCCTCACGGAACTTCTCGGCCATGGTCAGGCCGGTCAGGGCCACGCGCAGACGGTTTCCCGGCGGCTCGTTCATCTGGCCGTAGACCATCGCCACCTTGTCGAGAACGTTGGAGTCCTTCATCTCGTGATAGAAGTCGTTACCTTCACGAGTACGCTCGCCGACGCCGGCGAACACGGACAGACCGCTGTGCGCCTTGGCGATGTTGTTGATCAGCTCCATCATGTTCACGGTCTTGCCGACACCGGCACCACCGAACAGGCCGACCTTGCCGCCCTTGGCGAACGGGCAGACCAGGTCGATGACCTTGATGCCGGTTTCCAGCAGGTCGTTACCACCCGCCTGCTCGGCGTAGCTCGGCGCGGCGCGGTGGATGCCCCACTGCTCTTCGCACTCGACCGGGCCGGCCTCGTCGATCGGCTCGCCCAGCACGTTCATGATGCGGCCGAGGGTACCGGTGCCGACCGGCACGGCGATGGCCTTGCCGGTGTTGTTGACGTCCAGGCCACGCTTGAGGCCTTCGGTCGAACCCATGGCGATGGTACGGACAATGCCGTCGCCCAGCTGCTGCTGGACTTCCAGGGTGGTCTCGGCGCCCTGAACTTTCAGTGCGTCATAGACGTTCGGCACCAGATCGCGCGGAAATTCCACGTCGATGACGGCGCCGATGATTTGAACGATACGTCCGCTACTCATGTTTGGTTCCTCTGACTTTTCAGCCATTGTTAACAGTTGAACCGTTCTTAAACCGCGGCAGCGCCGCCGACGATTTCCGAAATTTCCTGAGTGATCGCAGCCTGACGGGCCTTGTTGTAGACCAGTTGCAGATCGCTGATCAGTTCACCGGCGTTGTCGGTTGCGTTCTTCATGGCAATCATCCGCGCCGCCTGTTCGGCTGCGCCGTTCTCGACCACCGCCTGATAGGCCTGGGACTCGATGTAACGAACCAGCAGGGCATCCAGCAGTTGCTGGGCGTCCGGCTCGTAGAGGTAGTCCCACTGACCCTTCTTGACCGGCTCGGCGTTCTCGTCTGCAGCCAGCGGCAGCAGTTGGTCGACCGTCGGTTTCTGGGTCATGGTGTTGATGAACTTGTTGGATACCAGGTACAAGCGATCGATACGGCCCTCGTGGAAGCCATCGAGCATGACCTTGACGCTGCCGATCAGATCGTTGATCGACGGCTCTTCGCCGAGGTTGCCGATTGCCGCGACCACGTTACCGCCGAAGCTGCGGAAGAAGCTCGCACCCTTGTTGCCGATCACGCAAAGGTCTGCTTCGACCTTCTGATCGTGCCACTCCTTCATGTTCTTGATCAGCGCCTTGAACAGGTTGATGTTCAGGCCGCCGCACAGACCACGGTCGGTGGACACGACGATATAGCCGACACGCTTGACCGGACGCTCCACCATGAACGGGTGGCGGTACTCGGGGTTGGCGTTGGCCAGATGGCCAATCACCTGCCGGATCCGCTCCGCATAAGGACGGCTGGCCGCCATGCGCTGCTGTGCCTTGCGCATCTTGCTGACCGCCACCTTCTCCATGGCGCTGGTGATCTTCTGCGTGCTTTTGATGCTCGCAATCTTGCTGCGAATCTCTTTTGCGCCTGCCATTTGACACCTATCGGGTTAGCAGGCGGGCGCCGCGAGGCGCCCGCTGCGGCTTACCAGCTTTGCGTGGCCTTGAACTTCTCGATGCCGGCCTTCAGGCCCGCGTCGATTTCGTCGTTGAAGTCGCCCTTCACGTTGATCTTCGCCATCAGCTCGGCGAACTCGCGGTTGAAGAAGGCGATCAGGGCCTGCTCGAAAGCACCCACCTTCGCCACTTCCACGTCGCCCAGGAAGCCACGCTCGGCGGCATACAGGGACACGGACATGTCGGCGATGGACATCGGCGCGTACTGCTTCTGCTTCATCAGCTCGGTGACGCGCTGACCATGCTCGAGCTGCTTGCGGGTGGCCTCGTCCAGGTCGGAAGCGAACTGCGCGAACGCAGCCAGTTCACGGTACTGGGCCAGGGCGGTACGGATGCCACCGGAGAGCTTCTTGATGATCTTGGTCTGCGCCGCACCACCGACGCGGGATACCGAGATACCGGCGTTGACGGCCGGACGGATACCTGCGTTGAACATGGCCGATTCCAGGAAGATCTGACCGTCGGTGATGGAAATCACGTTGGTCGGAACGAACGCGGAAACGTCGCCCGCCTGGGTCTCGATGATCGGCAGCGCGGTCAGCGAACCGGTCTTGCCCGTCACGGCGCCATTGGTGAACTTCTCGACATACTCCTCGGAAACGCGGGAAGCGCGCTCCAGCAGACGGCTGTGAAGATAGAACACGTCGCCCGGGTAGGCTTCGCGTCCCGGCGGACGGCGCAGCAGCAGGGAAATCTGACGATAGGCCACGGCCTGCTTGGACAGATCGTCGTAGACGATCAGCGCGTCTTCACCGCGGTCACGGAAGTACTCGCCCATGGTGCAGCCGGCGTACGGAGCCAGGTACTGCAGCGCGGCGGACTCGGAAGCCGAGGCGGCGACGATGATGGTGTTGGCCAGGGCGCCATGCTCTTCCAGCTTGCGCACCACGTTGGCGATGGTCGACTGCTTCTGACCGATGGCCACGTAGACGCAACGGATGCCGCTGTTGCGCTGGTTGATGATGCGTCGATCGCCATGGCGGTCTTGCCGATCTGGCGGTCACCGATGATCAGCTCGCGCTGGCCACGACCGACCGGGATCATGGCGTCGACCGACTTGTAGCCGGTCTGTACCGGCTGGTCGACCGACTTACGCCAGATCACGCCCGGTGCCACTTTCTCGACGGCGTCGGTTTCCTTGGCGTTGATCGGGCCCTTGCCATCGATCGGGTTGCCCAGTGCGTCGACCACGCGGCCCAGCAGTTCCGGACCTACCGGAACTTCGAGGATGCGGCCGGTGCACTTGGCGCTCATGCCTTCGGTCAGGCCCAGGTAGTTACCCAGAACCACGGCACCGACGGAGTCCTGCTCCAGGTTCAGTGCCATACCGAAGATGCCGCCGGGGAACTCGATCATTTCGCCGTACATGACGTCGGCCAGACCGTAGATGCGTACGATGCCGTCGGAAACGCTGACGACGGTGCCCTCGTTACGGGCTTGAGCAGCGACATCCGATTTCTCGATGCGCTGCTTGATGATTTCACTAATCTCGGAAGGATTCAGTTGCTGCATGCCATGACCCTCAAATCAGGATTTCAACGATTCGGCCAACTGGCTCAGTTTGCCGCGGACCGAACCGTCGACAACCACGTCACCGGCGCGAATCACCACGCCGCCGATCAGCGCAGGATTCACGGCCTGCTGGAGGTTGACGGTGCGATCTAGCCGCTTCGACAGGGCGGCAGCCAAAGTTTGGAGTTGCGCGTTGCTGAGCTCGAAGGCGGTTTCGACTTCGGCTTCGAGCGTTTTCTCGGCTTGCGCCTTGATGTCCTCGTACAGCTCCCACACGGTCGGCAGGACCGACAGGCGATCATTCTCGCCAAGGGTCTGGACGTAGTTGCGGAACGCTTCGTCGGTATCGTCGCCGAGCAGACGCACCAGTTCCTGAACCTTGCTTTCGCTGGTCAGGCGGGGGTCGTTCAGCAACGCTGCGACTTCGGGGACTTCAACAGCGACGGCGGCCAGGTTGAGCATCTTCGACCAGGATTCGGTCTGTCCTGCCGCACTGGCGAACTCGAAAGCGGCTTTCGCGTAAGGCCGAGCAAGCGTCTGGGTATTGATCATCGCTTGCCTCGCTTAGAGTTGGGAGGCCAGTTTTTCGACCAGCTCGTTGTGCACCTTGGCGTCCACCTGGGACTCCAGGATCTTCTCCGCGCCGGCGACGGCCAGAGCCGCTACCTGACTGCGCAGTTGGTCCCTGGCACGGTTCACTTCCTGTTCGATCTCGGCGCGGGCGCCGGCGACCAGTCGCTCGCCTTCCACACGTGCCTGCTGCTTGGCTTCCTCGATGATCGCGTTGGCGTGCTTGTTCGCCTGTTCGATGATCTGGGCTGCCTGCTCCTTGGTCTCACGCAGGGTGTTGGACACCTTGTCCTGAGCCAGTTTCAGGTCTTGCTGCGCACGGCCTGCCGCATCCAGTCCTTCGGCGATCTTCTTCTGGCGCTGCTGCATGGCCTGGGTGATGGGCGGCCATACGAATTTCATGCAGAACCAAACGAAGATAGCGAAGGCGAGCGTCTGACCGAACAGCGTCAAGTTAATGTTCACAGCGATTTACCTCGTGCTATCTCGTTCAACGCGGGAGTCATTCCACGGCGACGGGGCTCGCCCGGCGAACCCCATCTCAAACCGGAAAAATGCTTAGCCGGCGACAACGAAGATGAGGTACATCGCGATACCAACGCCGATCATCGGCACGGCGTCGAGCAGACCGGCCATCAGGAAGGTCTTGGTTTGCAGCTGAGGAGCCAGCTCGGGTTGACGAGCGGTGGATTCCAGCAGTTTGCCGCCCAGCAGGGCGAAGCCGATGCCGGTACCCAGGCACCCAGACCGATCATGATGGAGGCGGCGATGTAGACGAGTTCCATGTAAAGCTCCTGAAGCTAAGGGGGTTAAGGTTTTTCGGTGAAGCGTTAGCGGTTTTCAGTGATGTTCTTCATGGGCAGAGCTCAGGTACACCACCGTCAGTACCATGAAGATGAAGGCCTGAAGCGGGATCACCAGGATATGGAAGATCGCCCAAGGCACATTCAGGGTCCACTGCACGTAGAACGGCAGCAGAGCGATGAGGATGAACACCACCTCACCGGCATACATGTTGCCGAACAGACGCAGCGCGAGGCTGAGCGGCTTGGTCAGCAGACCGAGGATTTCCAGGAACAGGTTGAACGGCACCAGCGACCAGTGGTTGAACGGGGTGAATGCCAGTTCCTTGCTGAAGCCGCCGAAGCCCTTGACCTTGACGCTGTAGAACAGGATCAGGACGAAGACGCCGAGGGACAGGCCGAAGGTGCCGTTGGGATCGGCGGTCGGCACGATCTTGAAGGCCGGCAGGCCGAGCAGGTGGGCGATACCCGGGATGTAGTCGACCGGAATCCACTTCAGGCTGTTCATCAGGAACACCCAGACGAAGATGGTCAGCGCCAGCGGGGCGATCAGGGTGTTGCGGCCGTGGAAGGTGTCCTTGACCACGCCTTCGACGAACTCGACGCACATCTCGACGAAGTTCTGCAGCTTGCCCGGTACGCCGGCCGTGGCGGCCTTGGCGGCGCTGCGGAACAGCAGGATGAAGAGGGCGCCCATCAGCAGCGACCAGCCCAGGGTGTCCAGGTGGAACGCCATGAAGCCCATGTCGCGCGCCTCGAGGCCGGTCTGGGCGATGGTCCAGGTGGCTTGATCGAGGACGGAGCCGTCAGCGCGCTCGTAACCCGCCGGCAGCTTGCCGTAGGTCAGGTTCTGCAGGTGGTGCTGGATATATTCAGCCGGGGTACTCGCCATATACGCCTCAAATGCTCAATGCTTCGGATTGTTTTTCATCAGCAGGAGCGCACTTGCGCCGACGCCCAGAACCAGCAGATAGCCAGCGAACAAGGCAACCGGTTGCAGCGGCCGCACCCCCACGAACACCAGCGCGAACAGCGCTGCTGCCAGAATCTGTTTACCCATCTCTCCAGACCAGAAGGACTGGATGATCGCCCGGGTCGAACGTGCGCCAAAATAACGAAAGGCCTTGTATGCGAAATACACGTTCGCCAACAGTGCGATCAGACCGCCGCACAAGGCCGAATAGCCGGCGACGATACCAAAAACGATCCCACATGAGACAGCGGTCAATAAAGCGACCAGTGCTTGCATCAGCAGAACGCGAAAGGCTGGGAGGCGATGGAAGGGTGTTCTGTTGCGTATGTTCACCGGGTTTCCATCACTGCAGCAGGCCGCGCAAATTAATTGTCCGCAGTCAAAAAAAGCGCGGCGAGTATAGGAGCAGGCCAGTCAGCGTTCAACCATCCGGTAGTATTTTCCGACTAGCACTACAAACATTTTGTATCAGCGGATGTGCGCCAGCACGCCCTGCAGTTCATCCAGAGAGCTGTAGCGGATCACCAGCTGACCCTTGCCCTTCTGACCGTGCTTGATCTGCACCGGAGAGCCCAGACGTTCGGCCAGGCGCTGTTCCAGGCGGCTGATGTCCGGATCGACCCTGGCTTCGACCTTGGGCGTTTCCTTGCTGTTCAGCCACTGGCGCACCAGCGCTTCGGTCTGCCGCACGGTCAGCCCGCGTGCGACAACATGCCGCGCGCCTTCCACCTGTTGCTCGGCCGGCAACCCCAGCAGTGCGCGGGCATGGCCCATCTCCAGATCGCCATGGGACAGCAGTGTCTTGATCTCTTCGGGCAGGGCGATCAGCCGCAGCAGGTTGCTCACCGCGACGCGCGATTTGCCCACCGCGTCGGCCACCTGCTGCTGGGTCAGCTGGAACTCCTGCTGCAAGCGCTGCAGGGCCACGGCTTCCTCGATCGGATTGAGGTCCTCGCGCTGGATGTTCTCGATCAGCGCCATGGCGATGGCGGCCTCGTCGGCGACTTCCCGGACCAATGCCGGCACGGCTTCGATGCCGGCCTGCTGGCTGGCGCGCCAGCGGCGCTCGCCGGCGATGATCTCGTAGCGGCCGCCAGTGATCGGCCGCACCACGATCGGCTGCATCACGCCATGGGTCCTGATCGACTGAGCCAGCTCTTCCAGGGCCTGCGGGTCCATGTCGCGGCGCGGCTGGTACTTGCCGCGCTGGATCAGCTCCAGCGGCAGGTGCTGCAGTTCGCGGGTATCGACCTTGGCCGCCTCTTCCTGCATGGCCGAGACGCTGGCGCCGCCGAGCAGGGCATCCAGTCCGCGTCCTAGGCCTCTTTTCTTGGTCGCCATGAAGATTCCTTATGCGAGGGCGCTGCGCGCGGCCTGGCGCTGGCGCCGCGACAGTTCGCCGGCCAGTGCCAGGTAGGCCAGTGCGCCCTTGGATTGCTTGTCGTAGACCAGTGCCGGCATGCCGTGGCTGGGCGCCTCGGCGAGCCGCACGTTGCGTGGGATGACGGTGTCGTAGAGCTTGTCGCCGAAATGTGCCTTGAGCTGTTCGGAGACGTCGTTGGTCAGGCTGCTGCGCGGGTCGTACATGGTGCGCAACAGGCCTTCGATCTTCAGGCTCGGATTCAGCGCTTGGCCGATGCGCTGGATCGAGTTGACCAGATCGCTCAAGCCTTCGAGCGCGTAGTACTCGCACTGCATGGGGATGATCACGCCGTCGGCGGCGGTCAGCGCGTTGATGGTCAGCATCGACAGCGACGGCGGGCAGTCGATGAGGATGTAGTCGTAGTTCTCGCGCACCGGCGCCAGCGCCTCGCGCAGGCGGTTCTCCTTGGCCGGCAGGTTCAGCAGCGCGACCTCGGCCGCGGTCAGGTCGCGGTTGGCCGGCAGCAGCTGGTAGCCGCCGTGTTCGGAGAACTGCATGGCGTCCACCAGGCTGCATTCGCCGATCAGCACGTCGTAGATCGAGTACTCCAGGTTCAGCTTGTCCACGCCGCTGCCGGTGGTGGCGTTGCCCTGGGGGTCGAGGTCGATCAGCAGCACCCGGCGCCGGGTGGCCACCAGCGAGGCGGCCAGGTTGATGCAGGTGGTGGTCTTGGCGACACCGCCCTTCTGGTTGGCGATGGCGAATACTCTGGCCATGGTCAGCGTCTGTCCGTCATGAAGTGCGGCGCAGTATCAGCAGATGGCGCTGGCCTTGGCAACCGGGAACCTTGAGTACGTGACAGGCATCCAGGCGGAAATCGTCCGGCAGCGCCTGCAGTTCGTCGTCGGGCTGCACGCCCTTCATCGCCAGCCAGCGGCAATCGGCTACCCCCAGGTGACGGGTCCAGTCGGTGAAGTCCTGCAGGGAGCTGAAGGCCCGCGAGGTGATGCCGTCGAACGGAGTTGCCGGCCGATAATGTTCCACTCGGTCGTGGACGACCTCGAGATTGGCCAGTTTCAGCTCCAGCTTCACCTGGGTCAGGAAACGGGTCTTCTTGCCGTTGGCGTCGAGCAGGGTGAAGCCATGCTCGGGGAACATGATCGCCAAGGGCACGCCTGGCATGCCACCGCCGCTGCCGACGTCGAGCCAGTGCTGGCCGGCTTCGGCGACGAAGGGCACCACGCTGAGGCTGTCGAGCAAGTGACGCGAGACCATCTCGTCCGGATCGCGCACTGCGGTCAGGTTGTAGGCCTTGTTCCACTTGATCAGCAACGCCAGGTAGGCCAGCAGCTGTTCCTGCTGGTGGGTGCTGACTTCGATGCCGAGTTCAGCGGCGCCGCGAGCAAGCTCGGCGGCGTGCTGTTCGCTGACTCCGTTCATCAGGCACTCTGCTCCAGTTGCTGGCCGGCATTGCGCTTCTTCAGGTGGATCATCAGCAGCGATACCGCCGCCGGCGTGACGCCGGGAATGCGCGAGGCCTGGCCGAGGGTCTCCGGACGGGCCAGGCCCAGCTTGTGCTGGATCTCCTTGGACAGCCCGGCGATCGTCGCGTAGTCGAGATCGGTCGGCAGGCGCACGTTCTCGCTGGCGCGCAGGCGTTCGATCTCTTCCTGCTGGCGCTCGATGTAGCCGGCGTACTTGGTCTTGATTTCCACCTGCTCGGCGACCTGCGGGTCTTCGGCGCCGGCACCGGTCAGTTCGATCAGGCTCTGGTAGTCGATTTCCGGTCTCGCCAGCAGGTTGAGCAGGTTGTATTCGCGCGCCAGCGGGCTGCCGAAACGCGCGGCGATGGCCTCGCCCTCGGCGCTGCCCGGGCGTACCCAGCAGCTCTTCAGCCGCTGTTCCTCGCGCTCGATGCCTTCGCGCTTGGCGCAGAACGCCGCCCAGCGGCGCTCGTCGACCAGGCCCAGCTCGCGGCCCTTCTCGGTCAGGCGCAGGTCGGCGTTGTCCTCGCGCAGGATCAGCCGGTACTCGGCGCGCGAGGTGAACATGCGGTAGGGCTCCTGGGTGCCGAGGGTGATCAGGTCGTCGACCAGCACGCCGAGGTAGGCCTCGTCGCGGCGAGGGCACCAGCTGTCCTTGCCCTGCGCGCGCAGGGCGGCATTGGCGCCGGCGAGCAGGCCCTGGGCGCCGGCTTCCTCGTAGCCGGTGGTGCCGTTGATCTGGCCGGCGAAGAACAGCCCGGCGATGACCTTGGTTTCCAGGCTGTACTTGAGGTCGCGCGGGTCGAAGTAGTCGTACTCGATGGCGTAGCGGGGCGCACGATGTGCGCGTTCTCCATGCCGCGGATGCTCTGCACGATCTGCAACTGCACGTCGAACGGCAGCGAGGTGGAGATGCCGTTGGGGTAGAGCTCGTGGGTGGTCAGGCCTTCGGGCTCGAGGAACACCTGGTGGCTGTCCTTGTCGGCGAAGCGATGGATCTTGTCCTCGATCGACGGGCAGTAGCGCGGGCCGACGCCTTCGATCACGCCGGAATACATCGGCGAGCGATCCAGGTTGGCGGCGATGATCTCGTGGGTGCGCGCGTTGGTGTGGGTGATCCAGCAGCTGACCTGCGGCGGATGCTGCTCGCGCGAGCCGAGGAAGGACATCACCGGCAGCGGCGTATCGCCGGGCTGTTCGGTCATCTGCGTGAAATCCACCGTACGGCCGTCGATGCGCGGCGGCGTGCCGGTCTTCAGCCGGCCGACGCGCAGCGGCAGTTCGCGCAGGCGCTGGGCCAGGGCGATCGACGGCGGATCGCCGGCACGACCGCCGGAATAGTTCTGCAGGCCGATGTGGATAAGTCCGCCAAGGAAGGTGCCGGTGGTCAGCACCACCGAGCTGGCGAAGAAACGCAACCCCATCTGGGTGACCACGCCCTTGACCTCGTCCTGTTCGACGATCAGGTCGTCGGCCGCCTGCTGGAATATCCACAGGTTGGGCTGGTTCTCCAGGATCTCGCGGATCGCCGCCTTGTACAGCACGCGGTCGGCCTGCGCGCGGGTGGCGCGTACCGCCGGTCCCTTGCGGCTGTTGAGCACGCGGAACTGGATGCCGCCCTTGTCGGTGGCGGTGGCCATGGCTCCGCCCAGGGCATCGATTTCCTTGACCAGATGGCTCTTGCCGATGCCGCCGATGGCCGGGTTGCAGCTCATCTGCCCGAGGGTTTCCACATTGTGGCTGAGCAGCAGGGTCTTCACGCCCATGCGTGCCGCTGCCAGCGCAGCTTCGGTGCCGGCATGGCCGCCGCCGATCACGATCACGTCAAAACGGGAAGGGAAGTCCACCACGCACCTCGTGCCTGTTCAGATGGGAATTGGGGAAACCGCGAAGTATAGGGATTTAGCCGAAGCTAAAGAAGGGCCCTGAGCAAAAAATGATCAACCGTTGGGTCGAATGCTCGGGCAGGCAAAAGAATACAAAGAAGAAGAAATTTATAAAGAGCTTGTTTATATGTTTATGTATGGTGACAAGCCCTTCTGTGGATAAAAGCTTGCAGCCCACTCCTGGCGCCGTTTGCAAGGAATGATAACCCTGTGCGGTGGCTGGGTGTCGGCGGTGTGTTTGCCGTCGGCAGCCTGTGGATTAAATCAAGGCTTATGCACAAGCGGGATTATCCTCGGCTTTCGGGTCGTCTTATCGACCGGGTTCAGGGCCGTTTTTCCACAGGGCTCCTGCTCCAGCATGGTGTAGCAGATAAAGCATGCGCGAACAGCCATCCGCCGCACTTTGCGGCACGGCGGATGACGGGATTGGGGCGGAGAGGACGGGGGCGCAGGCGGGTGATTACGCCTGTATCGGACTCACTTGCCGATGCAGAAGCTCGAGAAGATACGCCCAAGCAGATCGTCGGAGCTGAACGCCCCGGTGATCTCGCCGAGCGCCTGTTGCGCCAGGCGCAGGTCCTCGGCCAGCAGTTCGCCGGCGCCGGCGAGGGTCAGCTGGGCGTGACCGTGTTGCAGGTACTGCTCGGCCAGGCGCAGCGCATCCAGGTGACGGCGGCGGGCGCTGAAGCTGCTTTCGGCGGTCTGTTCGTAGCCCATGCAGCTTTTCAGGTGCTCGCGCAGCAGCTCGATGCCTTCGCCGGAACGGGCGCACAGGCTCAGCGTCACCTGGCCATCGGCGGCGACCCGCAGGGCGATCGGCTCGCCGCTCAGGTCGGCCTTGTTGCGGATCAGCGTGACCTTGTCCGGCTCCGGGTTGCTGTCGAGGAATTCCGGCCAGAGCGCCGAGGGATCGTCGGCCTCGGGGGCGCTGGCATCGACCATCAGCAGCACCCGGTCGGCCTCGCCGATCGCCGTGAGCGCACGCTGTACGCCGATGCGCTCGACATGGTCCTGGGTGTCGCGCAGCCCGGCGGTGTCCACCACGTGCAGCGGCATGCCGTCGATGAGGATGTGTTCGCGCAGCACGTCGCGGGTGGTGCCGGCGATATCGGTGACGATGGCCGCCTCGCGCCCGGCCAGCGCATTGAGCAGGCTGGACTTGCCGGCGTTGGGACGGCCGGCGATGACCACCGTCATGCCGTCGCGCAGCAAGGCACCCTGGCCGGCCTCGCGCAACACTGTGGATAACTCGGCACGTACGCCCTCGAGTTGCGCGAGCACGTGGCCATCGGCGAGAAAGTCGATTTCCTCCTCGGGAAAGTCGATGGCCGCCTCGACGTAGATGCGCAGCTGGATCAGGCGCTCGGTGAGCTGGTGCACCCGCCGGGAGAACTCGCCCTGCAGGGAACGCACGGCATTGCGCGCGGCCTGGGCCGAGCTCGCTTCGATCAGGTCGGCGATGGCCTCGGCCTGGGCCAGGTCGAGCTTGTCGTTGAGGAAGGCCCGTTCGCTGAATTCGCCGGGCCGCGCCAGCCGCGCGCCCAGTTCCACGCAGCGCTGCAACAGCATATCGAGCACCACGGGGCCGCCGTGGCCCTGCAGTTCCAGCACGTCCTCGCCGGTGAAGGAATGGGGGCCGGGGAAGAACAGCAGCAGCCCTTCGTCGATCACCTCGCCGTCGTCGGCATGGAACGGCCCGTAGTGTGCATGCCGCGGTGTCGGCTCGCGCCCGCTGAGGGTGATCGCGACCGCCCTGGCACGCGGGCCCGAGACACGGACGATGCCAACTCCACCGCGCCCGGGCGCGGTCGCGACGGCGGCGATGGTATCGCGGGCATGGCTCATGGGGGCCTCCTGTCAGGCTAACGGGGAGAAAGCAAAACGCCCCAATCAAGGGGCGTTCGCGTAAGCGGGCAAGGCGTCAGGCTTTCTTGGCCGTACCTTCGATCTGCCGGGTAATGTACCACTGCTGGGCGATCGACAGGACGTTGTTGACTACCCAGTACAGCACCAGGCCGGCCGGGAACCAGAGGAAGAAGAAGGTGAAGATGATCGGCAGCAGCTTCATCACACGCGCCTGCATCGGGTCCGGCGGAGTCGGGTTCAGTTGCTGCTGGATGAACATGGTCACGCCCATCACGATCGGCAGGATGAAGAACGGATCCTTGATCGACAGGTCGGTGATCCAGAACATCCACGGTGCCTGGCGCATCTCCACGCTTTCCAGCAGTACCCAGTAGAGGGCGAGGAATACCGGCATCTGCACCAGGATCGGCAGGCAGCCGCCCAGCGGATTGATCTTCTCCTTCTTGTACAGCTCCATCATCGCCTGGGACATCTTCTGGCGATCGTCACCGAACTGTTCCTTGAGCGCCTGCATCTTCGGCGACACCGCGCGCATGCGCGCCATCGACTTGTAGCTGGCCGCCGACAGCGGGAAGAATGCCAGCTTGATGACGATGGTCAGGGCAATGATCGACCAGCCCCAGTTGCCCAGCAGCGCATGGATGTTCTGCAGCAGCCAGAAGATCGGCTGGGCGATGAACCAGAGGATGCCGTAGTCGACGGTCAGACGCAGGCCGGGGGAGAGTGCTTCCAGCTTGTCCTGGCTCTTCGGGCCGGCATACAGGGTGGCGCCGGTCTCGCCCTGGGCGCCGGCCGCGACGCTGAGCGCCGGACCGGTGAAGCCGATGATGTAGTTGCCCTGGCTGTCCTTGCGGGTCTGCACCTGGTTGGTGTCGCCGGCCTGCGGAATCCAGGCGGTGACGAAGTAGTGCTGCAGCCAGGCGACCCAGCCGCCCTGCACGGTCTCACGCAGGTTCTTTTCGTCCATGTTCTTCATGGAGACCTTGCGATAGGGCTCGTCCTTGGTCCACAGCGCGGCGCCGAGGTAGGTGGCGGTGCCGGTGGCGGTGCTGGAGGACGGGTCGCTGCTGTTGTCGCGCTTGAGCTGGCCGAACAGGTAGCCGGTCCAGGGCTTGTCGCTCTGGTTGTCGATCAGGTAGCGCACGCCCAGATCGTAGTTGCCGCGCGCGAAGGTGAAACGCTTGATGTAGTTGACGCCTTCGGCACTGTAGGTCAGGTCGACCACCAGCTGGTCCTGGCCGTCGGCCAGTTGGTATTCGGTCTTCTCGCTGGCGTACTGCGGACGTCCGCTGGCCTTGTCCGGGCCGTCGCCGATCAGGCCGCTCTGCGCCTCGTAGGTACGCTCGCTGCTGCGCTCGAACAGCTGGAACGGCACGTCAGGGCGATCCTGGCGTCGCGGATACTGCGGCAGTTGCAGCTCGACGATGTCGCCGCCCCGCGGATCGATGGCGACGCTCAGCACATCGGTGCGCACGCGGATCAGCTGATTGCTCGGCGCGGCACTGGGCAATGCGCTGGCTTGCTCTTGGCCGGCCACCGCCGGTACGTCTTCGACACCATTCTCGCTGGCAGTAGTGGCTGGAGTGTCCGGCAGCGCCGGTGCTGCGGCCTGGCTTTGCGAGGTTTCGGCTGGCAGGGCGGCCTGGCCGTAGTCCTGGTTCCACTGCAGAACCATCAGGTAGGCAACGACTGCCAGGGCTACAAGCAGGATCGAGCGTTTGATATCCATGGTTACTCGGCCATCGGAGATGAATTGGAAGTGTTATGGGAGGGCACGGGATCGTAGCCGCCGGGATTCCACGGATGGCAGCGACCCAGCCGGCGCAGACTCAGCCAGCCGCCGCGCAGCAGACCATGGGTTTCGATGGCCTCGAGTGCATAGCAGGAGCAGCTTGGATAGAAACGACAATGGCTGGCCATCATGGGACTGATGGCGTACTGGTAAACCCTGATCGAAGCGATGGCCAATTTACGCATGGGTAGTGTTGGCTGCTCCAGGTTCGGCGGAGGCCTTGGACGGCGTGCGTGACAGGCGCTTCCAGAGCTTGACGAACTGCCGTGCCAGTTCGGGATTGTCCAGATCGGCCAATCCCTTGCGGGCGACGATCACGATATCCCAGCCCGTCAGTCCCAGCTGGTGGTGACGAAAGGTTTCGCGGATCTGCCGCTTGATGCGGTTGCGCTCAACCGAGAGCTTGACGCTCTTCTTGCCGATCACCAGGCCGAGACGAGGGTATTGCAGATCGTTCTCGCGGGCCAGCAGCAGGACGTGCCTGCCAGGTACCTTACCGGAAGGGGAGTCGAAGACTGCCTTGAATTGGCGGGGGGTCAGCAGTCGCTTTTCCCGGCCGAAGTCCCGACTCACTACCTGTTCCGATATCAGACGGTCAGACGCTTGCGGCCTTTGGCGCGACGACGCGACAGGACTTGACGACCGTTCTTGGTGGCCATGCGGGCACGGAAGCCATGGGTACGGGCGCGCTTGATGGTGCTGGGTTGGAAAGTGCGTTTCATGGTGCGTTTACCTGGTGATCCATCGCGGGCCGGAATGGCCCCCTTTTAAGAGACCGGCGATTGTAGAGAAGCTGCCCGGCCAGGTCAATTTCCAACCAGACTTCTGCCTGATAAAAGATAGAAAGAGAGATATTTAAAGCTTTCAAGATGTAATGCTTGTATATGATGCCGCCCATGCCTGTGTAAAAGTCCGGCTATGCCCCGTGGTTCGTGGGCTTCAGGAAAGGCGAACCAGGTGGGTAAGCCGTGCGGGGCTGGTGGAGTGTCTCGGAGTAACCTGGGGATGGAATGCCTGGATATCCACAGGAGGCGTTGGCCGTTGGTTCTTCACAGGCTCATCCAGAACCTTCAGCTGCGGTTATCCACAGAGTTGAAGGGGCGGCTTGGCGCAACGCTTCGACTCTGGTTGAGCGACCGGCTTTCGGGTTGTTGTGGATAACCGCAGACCCGACAGCTACAATGCCGCCTTCTTACCTCGACAGCGTCGATAGGAGATTCCGTGTCGGTGGAACTTTGGCAGCAGTGCGTGGAGCTCTTGCGCGATGAACTGCCTGCTCAGCAATTCAACACATGGATTCGTCCGCTCCAGGTAGAAGCCGAGGCTGACGAACTGCGGGTCTACGCGCCCAATCGCTTCGTGCTCGACTGGGTCAACGAGAAGTACCTGTCGCGTCTGCTCGAACTGCTTTCCGAGCGTTCCACCGGACTTGCCCCTGCGCTCTCGCTGCTCATCGGCAGCAAGCGCACCGCTGCCGCCGCACTTCCTTCCGCTGCCGCCGCGGCGGCTCGTGCCCAGCCGCAGCCGGTCCCCGTGGCCCCCAGCGCAATCGAGCAACCGCAGGCTGCGCAGTTCGAGCCGCTGTCCGTCGCAGCCGAAGAGCCCGAGGCGGCACCGCCGCGAGTCGAGCGCGCCGTGCAGGTGGAGGGCGGGCTCAAGCACACCAGCTATTTGAACCGCACCTTCACCTTCGAGAACTTCGTCGAGGGCAAATCCAACCAGTTGGCACGCGCCGCGGCCTGGCAGGTGGCGGACAATCCCAAGCACGGCTACAACCCACTGTTCCTCTATGGTGGCGTCGGCCTCGGCAAGACCCACCTGATGCATGCGGTGGGCAATCACCTGCTGAAAAAGAACCCCAACGCCAAGGTGGTCTACCTGCACTCCGAGCGCTTCGTCGCCGACATGGTCAAGGCGCTGCAGCTCAACGCCATCAACGAATTCAAGCGCTTCTACCGTTCGGTGGACGCGCTGCTGATCGACGACATCCAGTTCTTCGCCAAGAAGGAACGCTCGCAGGAAGAGTTCTTCCATACCTTCAATGCGCTGCTCGAGGGCGGGCAGCAGGTCATCCTCACCAGCGACCGCTACCCCAAGGAGATCGACGGCCTGGAAGAGCGCCTGAAATCGCGTTTCGGCTGGGGCCTGACGGTGGCGGTCGAGCCGCCTGAGCTGGAAACCCGGGTGGCGATCCTGATGAAGAAGGCCGACCAGGCCAAGGTCGACCTGCCGCACGATGCGGCCTTCTTCATCGCCCAGCGCATACGTTCCAACGTGCGCGAACTCGAAGGCGCCCTGAAACGGGTGATCGCCCATGCGCACTTCATGGGCCGCGATATCACCATCGAGCTGATCCGCGAATCGCTGAAGGATCTGCTGGCGTTGCAGGACAAGCTCGTCAGCGTCGACAATATCCAGCGCACCGTGGCCGAGTACTACAAGATCAAGATATCCGATCTGCTGTCCAAGCGCCGTTCGCGTTCCGTCGCGCGGCCGCGGCAGGTGGCGATGGCGCTGTCCAAGGAATTGACCAACCACAGCCTGCCGGAGATCGGCGATGCGTTCGGTGGCCGGGATCACACCACGGTCCTGCATGCCTGCCGTAAGATCGCCGAACTTCGGGAAACTGACGCAGATATCCGCGAAGATTACAAGAATCTGCTGCGAACTTTGACAACCTGAGTGCGACCCATCTACTAGGCAAGGGACCAGACCATGCATTTCTCCATTCAGCGCGAAGCCCTGTTGAAACCCCTGCAGCTGGTTGCCGGCGTCGTCGAACGGCGCCAGACCTTGCCGGTGCTGTCCAACGTCCTGCTGGTGGTGCAGGGACAGCAACTGTCGTTGACCGGTACCGACCTGGAAGTCGAGCTGGTCGGCCGGGTCGCCCTCGAGGATTCCGCCGAACCGGGCGAGATCACCGTGCCGGCACGCAAGCTGATGGACATCTGCAAGAGCCTGCCCAGCGATGCGCTGATCAACATCCGTCTCGATGAGCAGAAGGTGGTGATCAAGTCCGGACGCAGCCGTTTCACCCTGTCGACGCTGCCGGCCAACGATTTCCCCACGGTGGAAGAAGGTCCCGGCTCGCTGTCGTTCAGCGTCGAACAGGGCAAACTGCGCCGCCTGATCGAACGCAGCAGCTTCGCCATGGCGCAGCAGGACGTGCGTTACTACCTCAACGGCATGCTCATCGAGGTGTCCAGCGGCATGCTGCGCGCGGTGGCCACCGACGGCCATCGCCTGGCGATGTGTTCCATGCAGGCCGGCATAGAGCAGGCCGATCGTCATCAGGTCATCGTCCCGCGCAAGGGCATCCTCGAACTGGCGCGCCTGCTCAACGACCAGGACGCCGAGGTCAGCATCGTCCTGGGCCAGCACCACATTCGCGCCACCACCGGCGAGTTCACCTTCACTTCCAAGCTGGTCGACGGCAAGTTCCCCGACTACGAACGCGTATTGCCGCGTGGCGGCGACAAGCTGGTGGTCGGTGACCGGCAGCTGCTGCGCGAGGCCTTCAGCCGCACCGCCATTCTCTCCAACGAGAAATACCGTGGCATCCGCCTGCAGCTGGAAAGCGGCCTGCTGAAAATCCAGGCCAACAACCCCGAGCAGGAAGAGGCCGAGGAAGAGGTGGCGGTCGACTACAATGGTGGCTCGCTGGAGATCGGTTTCAACGTCAGCTACCTGCTCGACGTGCTGGGCGTGATGACCACCGACCAGGTTCGCCTGATCCTTTCCGACGCCAACAGCAGCGCCCTGCTCCAGGAATTCGACAACGACGACTCGGCCTACGTCGTGATGCCGATGCGCCTGTAATCGTCGACCTGAATGTCCCTCAGTCGTATCTCCGTCACCGGGGTACGCAATCTGCACCCGGTGACGCTGACGCCCTCTCCTCGCATCAACATCCTCTTCGGCGATAACGGCAGCGGCAAGACCAGTCTGCTCGAGGCTATCCACCTGCTCGGCCTGGCCCGTTCGTTTCGCAGCATCCGCCTCAATCCGGTGATCAGCTACGAGCAGCCGGCCTGCACCGTGTTCGGCCAGGTGCAGCTGCCCGACGAGCACAGCCGCGCGCTGGGCATCTCGCGCGATCGCAGCGGCGAGGTGAGAATCCGTATCGACGGGCAGAGCGTTCGTTCGACCGCCGAGCTCGCCGATACCCTGCCCTTGCAGCTGATCAACCCGGATAGTTTCCGCCTGCTCGAAGGTGCGCCGAAGCTGCGCCGGCAGTTTCTCGATTGGGGTGTGTTCCACGTGGAACATCGCTTTCTCGGTGCCTGGCAACGGCTGCAACAGGCCCTGCGGCAACGGAACTCGTGGCTGCGGCATGGTACACTTGACGGCGCTTCGGAAGCGGCCTGGAGCCGGGAACTGGCGCTGGCGAGCGACGAGATCGACGGCTATCGGCGCGCCTATATCCAGGCGCTGAAACCGGTCTTCGAAAGAACGCTCGGCGCGCTGCTGGAGCTCGATGGGCTGACGCTCAGTTATTACCGTGGATGGGACAAGGAGCGCACGCTCAGCGAGGTGCTGGCGGCTTCCCTGGAGCGCGATCGAGCGTTGGGACATACCCAGTCCGGACCTCAACGCGCCGACCTGCGGCTGAGAATGGGCAACCATAACGCGGCCGAAGTTCTGTCGCGCGGCCAACAGAAGCTGGTGGTGTGTGCCTTGCGCATTGCCCAGGGCCACCTCGTCAGCGAGGCGAAGCGTGGGCAGTGCATCTACCTGGTCGACGACCTGCCGTCCGAACTGGACGAGCAGCATCGGCTGGCGTTGTGCAGGTTGCTCGAGCAACTGGACTGTCAGGTGTTCATTACCTGTGTCGATTCAACTGTTTTGCAAGCAGGCTGGTGCGAGCAGACACCAGTCTCAATGTTTCACGTGGAACATGGGCATATCAGCCAAGTCCACGGCCCCTCGGGAGTGAAGGCATGAGCGAAAACCACACGTACGATTCGTCGAGCATCAAGGTACTCAAAGGCCTCGATGCCGTGCGCAAGCGTCCCGGCATGTACATCGGCGATACCGACGACGGCACCGGTCTGCACCACATGGTCTTCGAGGTCGTCGATAACTCGATCGACGAAGCCCTGGCCGGCCACTGCAGTGACATCTCCATCACCATTCATGTCGATGAATCCATCACTGTGCGTGACAACGGTCGCGGCATTCCGGTGGACCTCCATAAGGAAGAAGGTGTCTCGGCGGCCGAGGTCATCATGACCGTACTGCACGCCGGTGGTAAGTTCGACGACAACTCCTACAAGGTTTCCGGCGGCCTGCATGGTGTGGGGGTGTCGGTGGTCAATGCACTGTCCGAGGAGCTGCTGCTGACGATCCGCCGCGAAGGCAAGGTCTGGGAACAGCTGTACCGCCACGGCGTGCCGCAGGCGCCGCTTGCCGCAGTCGGCGAGACCGATACATCGGGCACCGAAATCCACTTCAAGCCTTCGGCCGAGACCTTCCAGAACATCCACTTCAGCTGGGACATCCTGGCCAAGCGCCTGCGCGAGCTGTCCTTCCTCAACTCCGGGGTTGGTATCGTCCTGCGTGACGAGCGCAGCGCCAAGGAAGAGCTGTTCAAGTACGAAGGCGGCCTGAGCGCCTTCGTCAGCTACCTCAACACCAACAAGACCGCGGTCAACCAGGTGTTCCACTTCAACGTGCAGCGCGACGACGGCGTCGGTGTCGAGGTGGCGCTGCAGTGGAACGACAGCTTCAACGAGAACATCCTCTGCTTCACCAACAACATCCCGCAACGCGATGGCGGCACCCACCTGGCCGGCTTCCGCTCGGCGCTGACCCGCAACCTGAATGCCTACATCGAGCAGGAAGGCCTGGCGAAGAAGCACAAGATCTCCACCACCGGCGACGATGCGCGCGAGGGCCTGACGGCGATCATCTCGGTGAAGGTGCCGGACCCCAAGTTCAGCTCGCAGACCAAGGACAAGCTGGTCTCCTCCGAGGTGAAGACTGCGGTGGAACAGGAGATGGGCAAGTACTTCGCCGACTTCCTGCTCGAGCATCCCAACGAGGCCAAGGCCGTGGTCGGCAAGATGATCGACGCCGCCCGTGCCCGCGAGGCTGCGCGCAAGGCCCGGGAAATGACCCGGCGCAAGGGCGCGCTGGATATCGCCGGCCTGCCGGGCAAGCTCGCCGACTGCCAGGAGAAGGATCCTGCGCTGTCCGAACTCTACATCGTGGAGGGTGATTCCGCGGGTGGCTCGGCCAAGCAGGGGCGCAACCGCAAGACCCAGGCTATCCTGCCGCTCAAGGGCAAGATCCTCAACGTCGAGAAGGCGCGCTTCGACAAGATGCTGTCCTCCCAGGAAGTCGGTACGCTGATCACCGCGCTGGGCTGCGGCATCGGGCGCGAGGAGTACAACATCGACAAGCTGCGCTACCACAACATCATCATCATGACCGATGCCGACGTCGACGGCTCGCACATCCGCACCCTGCTGCTGACCTTCTTCTTCCGCCAGCTGCCGGAGCTGATCGAGCGTGGCTACGTGTATATCGCCCAGCCGCCGCTGTACAAGGTCAAGCGTGGCAAGCAGGAGCAGTACATCAAGGACGACGAGGCGATGGAGGAATACCTGACCCAGTCCGCCCTGGAAGATGCCAGCCTGCACGTCAACGAAGACGCCCCTGGCCTCAACGGCGAGGCGCTGGAGAAGCTGGTCAACGACTACCGCACGGTGATGAAAACGCTGCAGCGCCTGTCGCGGCTGTATCCGCAGGAGCTGACCGAGCACTTCATCTACCTGCCGCGGGTATCGGTCGAGCAACTGGCCGACCAGGCCGCCATGCAGGCCTGGCTGGAGCAGTACGCCGCACTGCTCAAGAATGTGGAGCGCTCCGGCCTCGTCTATAACGCCAGCCTGCGTGAAGACAAGGAGCGCCACCTGTGGCTGCCCGAAGTGGAAATCAGCTCTCACGGGCTGGCCAGCTACATCACCTTCAACCGTGACTTCTTCGCCAGCAACGATTACCGCACCGTTACCGCGCTGGGCGAGAAACTCAATAGCCTGCTCGAGGAAGGTGCCTACGTGCAGCGCGGCGAACGCAAGAAGCCCGTGGCCAGCTTCAAGGAAGCGCTCGACTGGCTGATGGCAGAAGGCACGCGCCGGCACAGTGTCCAGCGCTACAAGGGGTTGGGCGAAATGAACCCGGATCAGCTGTGGGAAACCACCATGGACCCGAACGTGCGCCGCATGCTCAAGGTGACGATCGACGATGCGATTGCTGCCGATCAGATCTTCAATACGCTGATGGGCGATGCCGTCGAACCGCGTCGTGATTTCATCGAAACCAATGCGCTGGCGGTGTCGAACCTGGATTTCTGATTTCCTCTTCGGTGCTTCGAACGAAACCCGGTCCCTGGACCGGGTTTTTTATGCGAGATAGACAATCTGCATCGCCCCGACTGGTTTAATCAATTTCGAAAACAGCCCTTGTCGGCATAAGGTTATCCCCATCGAAAGTTACTTACCTTACCGCCCGATGGGCAGCCAAAATTCAAGCGGGGTATAGCCT